>JBDGUY010000247.1:0-2904 GCA_039585935.1 Gemmatimonadota bacterium | reverse complement strand
CGCCACACGCGCGCCGAGCTGCGACAGGAGTTCGAGCGCCTCGGTTGGACCAAGGTGGTTGCTTTCCAGACGCGCAATCCGATGCACCGAGCGCACTTCGAGCTCACCCTCCGTGCGGCGAAGGAAGTAGAGGCGAATCTGCTGATCCATCCGGTGGTCGGGATGACCAAGCCGGGCGACCTGGATCACTACACACGGGTCCACTGCTACGAAGCGATCCTTTCGCGCTACCCACAGCACACCGTCAGACTCTCTCTGCTTCCCCTGGCCATGCGCATGGGCGGTCCGCGCGAAGCCGTGTGGCACGCCATCATTCGTAGGAACTACGGCTGCTCGCACCTGATCGTCGGCCGGGACCACGCCGGTCCGGGGAACGACTCCAAGGGCGAGCCGTTCTACGGCCCCTACGACGCTCAAACACTCATGCGAGAGCACGAGAAAGAGCTCGGCGTCGCGATGGTGCCGTTCAAGATGATGGTCTACCTCGAGGACCGGGAGGCCTACGTTCCGCAGGACGAAGCGCCCGAGGGCGAGCGCGTCCTCAGCCTGTCCGGCACCGACCTGAGGCGGCGTCTGGCCGACGGACAAGCGATTCCCGAGTGGTTCACCTTCCCGGACGTGGCACAGGCGCTTCAACAGAGACACCCTCCGAGGCACCGTCAGGGCCTGACCGTTTTCTTCACGGGGCTGTCGGGCGCCGGCAAGTCCACGGTGGCGAACGTGCTGATGGTCAAGCTGCTGGAAATGGGCGGTCGCCCGGTGACCCTGTTGGACGGCGACATCGTGCGAAAGAACCTGTCCTCCGAGCTCGGCTTCTCGAAGGAGCACCGCGACATCAACATCCACAGAATCGGCTACGTCGCCTCTGAGATCACCAAGAACGGCGGCATCGCGATTTGCGCTCCCATCGCTCCGTACGCTCGCGTCCGCGGGGAGGTGCGGCGGATGATCGAGCCACTCGGCGGGTATGTCCTGGTCCATGTGGATGCACCGCTCGAAGTCTGCGAAAGCCGCGACCGCAAGGGGCTCTACGCCAAGGCCCGCGAGGGAATCATCAAGGAGTTCACCGGGATCTCCGACCCCTACGAGCTTCCGGAGGACGCGGACGTCACGTTGAAGACGGCCGAGCTGACCCCGGAGCAGGCGGCGCAGGAGGTTCTGCTGCACCTCGAGCGTGACGGCTACATCAACGGTCGGCACTGATGGGGCGCCAGGACGACCTGGATCGAATCGCCTCCGCCCTCGCAGCGGCGGGTCGAGTCGTCGAGGCATTCACCCCCGGCGAGGTCGATCATCGCCGCAAGGCTGGCGGCGACCCGGTGACCGAGGCCGATTTGGCGATCAACCAAGTGTTACACGAGCGGCTCCCGCAGCCCGGGGAGGGCTGGCTGTCGGAGGAGACGGCCGACGCCCCCGAGCGCCTGAGCTGCTCGCGGGTTTGGGTCGTGGACCCGCTCGACGGGACCCGAGAGTTCGTGGCCGGCATTCCGGAATGGTGTATTTCCGTCGGGCTGGTCGAGGACGGGCGCGCGGTGGCCGGCGGGGTTCTGATCCCGTCGCGCTCCCAGGTGATCGTCGGCTCGCGAGAGACGGGCGTCCAGTTGAACGGTGAACCACGACGGACACGGGATCTGACGAGTCTCGAGGGGGTCGAGGTGCTGGCCAGTCGAAGCGAGGTCGGGCGCGGAGAATGGGGAGTGTTCGACGACGCACCGTTCCAGGTGAAACCCACCGGGTCCGTCGCCCTCAAGCTGGCCCTGGTCGCGGCCGGAGAGGCGGACGTGACCTGGACTCTCGTTCCGAAGCACGAGTGGGACGTGGCGGCCGGTGTGGCGCTGATCGCCGCCGGTGGGGGAAGCGCCTGGATCCCGGGTCGGGACGAACCGTCATTCAACAACGAGCGCCCGAAGCTTCCGGGCCTAATCGCGGCACCGGAGGCGCTCGAGGGGCCGATCCGCGAGTTGCTGCGGACTCGAGTCGAGTCCCAGCTCGATCCCTTGCGCTAGACAGACCGATTGAGGTCTGATGCTCCCACGGATCCCTGTCGGGACCGGGGAGGTCGATGCCCGAATCGCTCAAGCGGGGACTGCTGAGCGGCAGTGTCTGGGTCTTGCTCGGGAAGGGCCTGACCGCCGGCTCCAGTCTGGGGATTCACGCTCTGCTCTCCCGGCTGCTCACGGCGGAAGAGTTCGGCGTCTACTTCAAGACCTACAACCTGGTCATCCTCGCGGCGTTGGTCGCGCAGTTGGGACTCCAACAGACGGTCGTGCGCCTCGTCGCCGAGTCGATGGGCACGGGCCGGACGGCACGCGCGAGGGCATCGGTCAGCGCGGTCTATCGCTACGCACTGTTCGGTGTGGCAGCGACCGCGGCGCTGCTGGCGCTCGGGCCGGGCGGCTGGTTGGTGGGTGGTCTGCTCAACGCGCCCCTGCTCGTGATGTCCATGGGCGGGGTGGCCGCATGGACCACTGTCCTCAGCTATCAGGTAATCACATCGGAGACGTTCCGAGGCTTCAAGGATCTGCGCCTGGCTTCCCTCTTCGGCGGTGTGATCACCGGTTTGCTGGTGTTCCTGAGCCTTTTGGGACTGTGGCTCCTGCAGCGCTCGACAAGCTTGAACGATGTGATCTGGATCGCAGCGGGCGCAGGCTTGATCAGTTTGCTCCTGGCCCTGCGGATGCTGAGAGGCAAGTTGCTGAGGCTCGAGCGGGGCGGGGCATTGCGCGGTGACGAGCTGTGGCCGATCGCGGTTCCGCTCTGGATCAACGGTGTCCTGACCCAGCTGCTGACTCAGGCTGATATTTGGATCCTGACGGCGGTGGTCGGCAACGAACAGATCGCGATCTACGGGGCAGCAGCGTTCATGGTCGCGTTCGTCTCGCAGCCGCTGATTCTCGTCAACTT
>JBDGUY010000246.1:0-2912 GCA_039585935.1 Gemmatimonadota bacterium | reverse complement strand
AACTTCCCGACCCGCTACCTGGTGAACGACGCCTCCGTGTTGCTCGGCATTCCGTGCGTATATGGAGCGATCTTCCGTTACGAGGGACAGGCATCCGTATTCGGGGCACCGGAAGGGCCTTGCTACAGGTGCCTGTTCCGGGATCCTCCGCCAGCCGAGCTCGTTCCCGGCTGTGAGGAAGCGGGCGTACTCGGCGTCCTGCCTGGCATCGTGGGTACGATCCAGGCCACGGAGACTCTCAAGCTACTGCTTGGAACCGGCCGATCCCTCACTGGAAGACTGCTTCTGATCGACGCGGAATCGATGGAGTTTCGAGAGCTCGAGATACGGCGCGATCCGGAGTGCCCCTTGTGTGGAGAGGAGCCAACGATCACGGCTCTCATCGACTACGAAGAATTCTGCGGACGCAGTTCGGCGCCCGTCACTCTCGATTCAGGTCCTGCTGCTGACGGGATAGGCCCGACTGCCGGTGAGTCCAGTCTGCTGGATCTGGCGGTCCTCGACCCGGGCGGTGTTCCTGAAATCGGCGTCGAGCAGTTGCGCGGTCTGCTCGATCGAGGCGCGGCCGTGCAACTCGTGGACGTTCGGGAGATTCACGAATGGGAAATCAGCAACCTGGGCTTTGCCGGCGCAAAGCTGGTACCGCTGGGACAGTTGTTCGAGCGACTGGATGAGTTGGATCCGCAACGAGAGACCGTGGTCTACTGCCGCAGTGGCAGCCGGAGCGCGATGGCCGTGAAGTACCTGCAAGCACACGACTTCGTGCGAGCGGTCAATCTCCGTGGCGGCATCAACGACTGGGCCGCACGAATCGATCCCGGGATGCCACGATACTGAGTCGCTTGCCGGAGCGGCCATCCGAACGGCGGATTCAGGGGCTCAGGGTCACCTGCCGCACATCAAGGACGTCGGCCAGCTCGCTCAGCTCCTGGTGAACCTCCGCGGGAAGCTTCGCGTCGATTCCGATCACAGACAGCGACTCGCCGCTCGCCGCGTCCCGGGACTGGTGGAACTCTCCGATGTTCACCCCGGCGTCGCCCAGCAGGGTCCCGACGCGACCGATCACTCCCGGGACATCGCGGTTCCAGACGAACAGAAGGCATCCTCGTGGACTTACGTTGACCGGATACGGACCCACCCTCAACAGCGTGCTCGTTCCGTCCGCGCGCAGCGCCCCGGCAATCGTATGTTCCTTGGTCCCGGCACGGATGCCGACCTCGATCCACGCCTGGTGACCTGTCAGGGGCTTGATACGTGACCGTACGATTTCGATGCCGCGATCCTCGGCGAGCAACAGAGCGTTGACGAGGTTCAGCGGTCCGGCCAGGGAGTGCCGGAGAAGCCCTTCGGCGACCGACGAAGCCACCAGTCGCAGCCCGCGTTGAATCTCTCCCGCGAATCTGACGGTCACTCGATCCGGTCCGGTCTCACTGAGTGCGGCGGCAACGATTCCGAGCCGGGAACCCAGATCGATTACCGGGCGCAGGCGGCCGAGGTCTTTCACCCCGGACGACGGCACGTTGACCGCATTGCTGAAATCCCCCGTGAGCAGGGCTTCCCGCAACACGCGGGCGATCTCGATCGCGATCTCCCGCTGCGCATCTGGCGTGGCGGCACCGATGTGAGGTGTCATGACCAGGTTTGGAGCCGAGCGAAGGGGATGGTCCGGCGGGAGAGGCTCCGACTCGTAGACATCCATCCCGGCCGCTCTCAGTTGGCCCGAGTGCAATGCCTCGGCCAGAGCCGTCTCGTCGACCAGCCCACCCCTGGCGGCGTTGATCAGCACGGCATCCTTCCTCATGCTGGCAATCCGCGGCGCGTCGATCAGCATACGTGAATCGTCAGTCAGCGGAACGTGAAGCGTGACGTAGTCCGATCGGGCGATGAGGTCATCCAGGTCTACGGATTCGACCCCCAGATCGGATACTCTGTCGGGCGACAGATACGGGTCCGTGACCAGAACCTTCATCCCGAATGCCTTGGCCCTGTGCACGACTTCCGTGCCGATCCGGCCGGCTCCGATCACGCCGAGCGTCTTGCCGCTCAGTTGAGCGCCCCTGACCAGGCCCCTCTCCCATCTTCCCTCGCGCATGGATCGATCCGCCGTCGGGATCCCGCGAGCGGCTGCCAGCAGCAGGCCAAATGTGAGCTCGGCCGTGGACAGCGTATTGCCGGCCGGGGCGTTGAGGACGGCTACGCCCCGTCGTGTCGCCGCGGCGAGATCGATGTTGTCGGTACCCACGCCGGCACGGCCGATGACTTCGAGCCCGGTCGCCATCTCGATCAGCGAGCGATCTACCAGCGTACGGCTGCGGACCACGAGGCCTGCAGAGCCCGGCACGCGCTGCTCGAGTTCGTCCCGCGACAGACCTGACAGATCTTCAACGGTGATCCCGGACGCTTCTTCGAGGATCGCCACACCCTCCGGGGCGAGCGGATCGGCAAGGACTATGCGCTTCGAGGAACTCATTCTCAGGTTCCTTCCGAGCAGGCGGCATTAGCGGTGATTGTGATCAACTCGTCCCGAATCACCTCGAGGATGGTGTCCAGCTCCTCGAGAGAATGGTCGCCCATGTGTCCGATTCTGATACAGCGCTGCTTCAGCGTTCCGTATCCAGTCGCGATCGTGAATCCCCGTTCTCGCACCGCCGCCACGACATCCGAGCCGTTGATCTGGTCCGGCAGGGTAACGGCGGTCACGGTCGGGGACCGGTAGCCTTCGGCAGCCAGGATTCCGTATCCGGCTCCGAGCGTGGCGCGCAGTCCATCCACCCACTCCCCGGTCCGATCTGCCATCGCCCGGTGTCTGGCCAAACGTCGGTCCAGGCCCTCGACGGCGATTCTCTCCAATTGCCTCTCGAGTGCGTAGATCAAGGATACGGCGGGCGTATTCGTAGTCTGGTACTCGCGCG
>JBDGUY010000245.1:0-2919 GCA_039585935.1 Gemmatimonadota bacterium | reverse complement strand
GGTGATTGTGATCACGCTTTCGACTGGCCGTGATCATCCGTCGGAGCGAAGCGACGATTGTTGTTAGCGGTCTCCTTGTCGTTCAGCGTGTCCTTCGATGGAATCGTACATCACTTTCGCTTTGAGAGAGATTCGTTGTTGTCGAGGCTGTGGAGCCTGTGGGCGGGCGTAGCCCGTCCAAGGAGCAGCGGGAAACCCGTCCCGGGTTTTCCTCGGCTCCGGCGGGATCCCTAGGCTTCCGGACATCGGAGCGGAGCGACGTGGATCATGATTTCTCCGCTGTATCGGGTGCAGTCTTCGTTCGTCGCTTCGAGGGCCCTTTCAGGACGATGCGGTGTGCGTTGTGCAGCAAGCGGTCGCAGATGGCGTCGGCCTGGTTAGGATCACCGATGACGCCATGCCAATCGTTGACGGGGAGTTGGCCGGCGATCAGCGTTGCGGCGCATTCGGCGCGGTCCTCGATGACTTCGACCAGGTCGCGTCGTTCGGCGTCGCGTAGCGGTGCGAGCATCCAGTCGTCGATCGCCAACAGGTCGAGTTTGGCGAGGCGGGTCAGCAGTCGAGTGTAGGATCCGTCGCCCCGTCCGGTGGCGATCTCGTGCAGCAGCCGGGACATGCGGACGTAGCGGGCCGTGAAGCCGCGCCGGCAGGCGCGCTCGACGAATGCGCACGCCAAGTAGCTCTTGCCGATTCCGGTCGGCCCGGTGATCAGCAGGTTGTGGCGATCCTGGATCCAGCTGCAGCTTCCCAGGCTGAGCACCTGCTGGCGTTTCAGGCCGCGCGGATGTTTGAAGTCGACGTCTTCGAGCGACGCCGATCTGTAACGCGGCTTGGCGGCTCGCAGCCGTCGGGTCAGCTTGCGTTGCTCGCGGGCGGTCCACTCGCAGTCGACCATCAGTCCGATTCGCTCTTCAAAGCTCAGCTTGGCATGTTCGCCGGAGCTGAGCTGTTGCTCGAAGGCCTCGGCCATTGCCGAGAGCTTCATCTCGTTCATCTTTTCCATCGTCTGTTCATTCAGCACGGGGTCTCCTCCTCTTCCGCGGCGTAGTAGCTGGCGCCACGGATGTTTGCGTGGTTGGGTGTAGGCGGGGTGGAATGGGAATCCTGCCCGTCGAAGGGCAGGCGATCCTGGGACGAGGAGAGGATGTTCTTTACCGTGCGGTAGCTGGCCGAGCGCAGATGCTCGGCCCGGTGGCTGGCCGCCTCCAATCGCTCGGCGCCATAGCGCCGCCCAAGCCGCATGATTCCCAAACAGGCCCGGTAGCCCTGTTCCGGGTGGGGACGACTGCGCAAGATCTCGGCGACCAGCCGACCCGTGGCCGGACCGATCTTGCCGGCCCAACGGATCAGCCGTGAAGGTGTCCACTCCAGATGCGCCCGGTGCGAGCGCGGCATGTGCTCGGCCTTCGTCGACGGCTTGCGATCGTAGCGCCGGCGGTGAGAAGCGACTCTCTTGCCCTTGTAGTAGATCTCGACGATCGAAGTCGTGTAGCGCACCTCGACCTGCTCACCCACGAGCGGGTGCGGGACGCTGTAGTAGCGCCGATCGATTTCGATGTGATAGTCGATGTTGACCCGGCAGTCCTTCCACTCCTCGATTTCGTAGCGTTGGATCGGTAGCGGTTTGAGCGCCGGCTTGTCCAAGCACTCGTACAACTGGCGGCGACTCGCCCCCAGCTTCTGCATCGGGCGGTCATTCAATTCCTCGAGCAGCCTCCGGATCGACTGGTTGAGCTCGGCGATACTGAAGAAGGTCTGATCGCGCAGTCGGGCCAGGATCCAGCGCTGCGCAACCAGCACTGCCGACTCGACCTTGGCCTTGTCCTTCGGTTTCCTCGGGCGGGCCGGGATCACCACGGCCGCGTAGTGTTCGGCTAAGCCTTGGTACGTACGGTTGACCTTCGGCTCGTAGCGGCAGGTGCCGGTCACGCCGCTCTTTAGTTGGTCCGGGACCCAGATCTCCGTCGATCCGCCAAAGTAGTCGATCATTCGTGTATGGACATCGACCCAGCACGGAAGCTTCTGACTTTCGACCGCCTCGGCATAGGTGAAGCTGCTCGCGCCGAGTACCGCGACAAACAGCTCGACAGGGATCTGCTCGCCGGTCTTCCGATCGACGATGTGCGGTTGCTTGCCCGAGAAGTCGATGAACGTCTTCTCGCCGGCCCGGTGTACCTGCCGCATCGACGGCTTCAATTTCTTGGCCCAGCGGCGGTAGATCTCGCAATATTGGCTGCGGCGGTAGCCGTCGGGATGGATCTCGGCGTACTCCTCCCACAGTAGCTGCAGGGTCACACCCGTCCGCTTGAGCTCCTGGTGAATCCGAGCAACGTCGGGCGGGACTCGCTCGCGATCCGGCTCTGCGGCCGTAAACAACTGCGCTTCCAGAGTCCGATCGTCCAGATCGGGCGGCAGCGGCCAACTCAGACCCGCCTGCCGGGCCCGGCGGACGTACTCCGAGACCGTCCCGACCCCCACGCCGCTGGCCCGGGCAATCGCCCGATGGCCCATGCGCCGCTCGTATTTCAGCCTCAGGATCTCTCGTAACTTCCGCATCGATAGCCGTTTCGCTCCCATCAGGGCCCTCCTCCGTACTGGAGGCCCCAGGGTGCGCCACTTTCGCTACCGACGAGTGATCACGATCACCGGATTGGGTGATCAGCATCACCGGATTCAGTGATCACGATCACCGGATTGAGCGATCACGATGCCGGATTGGGTGATCAGGATCGCCGGATTAAGCGATCACGTTCGGCCGGATTGGGTGATCAGGATGGGCCGGATTACGCAAATGACGTGCCCGAGAACGCCAACGCCACAACCAGGGGCAATACACACCTGCCGATCCAAGACTGCGTGAGTGCTGGATTCTTCATGATCTCTCCTTTCTCTGGGAACCAGACGGCATGGAACAGCCCA
>JBDGUY010000244.1:0-2924 GCA_039585935.1 Gemmatimonadota bacterium | reverse complement strand
GGCGGGCGAGCCGGAACGCGTGTACGATGGCCGTCCGCACGACTACGACCTTGGGAACGCACCCGTACCGTCGTACGAGTTGCTCGACATCCCCTCGTACAACCGGCTTACCGTTCAGGCGAGCCGCGGCTGCCCGCATCGATGTGAATTCTGTGCCAGCTCGGTCATCCTCACCGAGCGGTATAAGCAGAAGCCGGTCCAGAACGTGGTGGCCGAGATCGATCGGATCCTCGAGATCTGGGACGAACCGTTCATCGAATTCGCGGACGACAACGCATTCGTTAACCACGCCTACTGGAAGCACCTGCTGTCGGAGCTGGGGGATCGCCGCTTCCGCTGGTTCGCCGAGACCGATCTGTCGGTAGCGCGGGACCCGGAGTTGCTGGGAATGATGCGCGAGAGCGGGTGTGCGCAGGTGCTGGTGGGGTTCGAAAGCCCGGTACCGGATGGCCTGGCGGGGCTGGAGCAACACAACGACTGGAAGCTGCGGCATTATGACGAGTATCGCTCGGCAATCGATACTATACAGTCACACGGCGTCACGGTGAACGGCTGCTTCGTCATCGGGCTGGACGGACAGACCGACGGGATCTTCGACCAGGTGTATGATTTCGTGCGCGACTCGGGGCTGTATGAAGTGCAGGTGACGGTTCTCACCCCGTTCCCCGGCACTCCGCTGTATGACCGCCTCGAGCGTGAAGGGAGGATCCTCGAACCCGGTGCCTGGGACCGATGCACACTGTTCGACGTCAACTTCCAGCCATCCCACATGAGTCCCACCGAGCTTGCGGACGGATTCCGAGACCTGGTGGGCCGGCTGTACAGCGAGGATTTCACGCGTTGGAGACGGGACAAATACTGGAAGGCGCAGGGAGGCAGACCGGTGCGCCCGGCCCGTCACAAGCCGCCGCCGCGGCCCGAGAGCAAGCCCCCGCACAACGGAGCACCAGCATGAACGGGACCCGACCCTATTCGATTCTGTTCTACGTATCCGCCCTGTACGATGGAGTGCTCGGGGTGAGTTTCCTCCTCGCAGCGCCCGACCTGTTCGCCCGGCTGGGAGTTCCGCCGCTCGAGCATTACGGATACATCCACTTCGCAGCGGCGCTGCTGATCGTGTTCGCCCTGATGTTCGTGGCGATCGCGCGGTCTCCGATCGCGAACCGGAACCTGGTTCCGTATGGCATGTTGCTGAAGGTCGCCTACTGCTCGGTCGCATTCTACCACTGGGCAACCGGCGGGATCACGGACGTCTGGAAGCCGTTCGCGTTCGCGGACCGGGCCTTCCTCGCCCTGTTCGCGTGGGCGTACGTCGGCCTGGGGAGGATGGCGCGCGCGGACAACCTGTCGGTCTGAGTCTTCCCGGCAGCTGCGCGGCCGCTTTCGCGATCTCGGGTACGTGTGATTCGGGTGATGTCAGTTCGTGAAGGTACCTTCACGAACTGGAATTCCACGATTTCACGTTCGACGCGAGCAGGCGCACGATCTAACTTCTCTTGCTCGGATCATGCCGTTTCTCAACTCCCGGCCCGGTATTCATGACCGAATTGTTCGAGCAGATCCGTACGCCACTCTCCGATCGCTACCGGATCGAGTCGGAGATCGGTCGCGGCGGAATGGCCACCGTGTTTCTCGCGGAAGACTTGAAGCACCACCGCCAGGTGGCGATCAAAGTTCTGCACCCTGACCTCGCCGCCACACTCGGAGCGGATCGCTTCCTGCGCGAGATCGAGATCACAGCGCGTCTGAGCCACCCTTTCATCCTCCCGCTGCTCGACTCAGGAGAGGCGGGGGGGCACCTGTTCTACGTCATGCCGTTCGTCGCAGGACGCTCGCTTCGAGAGCGGCTGTCCGACGACCGACCTCCAATGATCGAAGAGATCCTGTTCATCACGGGACAGGTCGCGTCAGCACTCGACTATGCGCACCGCCAGGAGGTCATCCACCGGGACGTGAAGCCGGAGAACATCCTCCTTTCTGAAGGCCATTCTCTCGTGGCCGATTTCGGGGTCGCGGGAGCCATCGCCACGGCGGGAGAATCCAGGATCACCCGCGGAGGGATTCCGGTGGGCACGCCCGGCTACATGAGTCCCGAACAGGCGACGGGGAGCACGAACATCAGTCCGCGAACCGACGTATTCGGTCTCGCGTGCCTGGTTTACGAGGCGCTGGTCGGGGGAACTCCCGAACAATGGCCTGCAGAGGAAGCGGTTCGCCTTGGGCGATTCCCCGACGCTTCCGCCGAGCATCGGGCACGCCTCGATTTCCTCCCGGGCCGGGTCGAACAGGTCCTGGTGAAGGCCCTGGCGATTCGACCCGAGGACCGCTTCGCGTCACCGGGGGAGTTCTCGAAGGCGCTCACGAGGGCCGCTTCGGGGACGGCCAAACTCGACCCCGACACCACCCGGGAAGTTCTGGAGCGGGCATCGGAACTCGATCTCGAGTCGCCCATGGCCGAGGGAGCTCTGTCCATCGGCACGATTGAGCAGGTAGCGGCTGAAGCCGGAATCGCGCCAGATCACGTCCGCGCGGCGATCCAGCAGGTACGTCCGGCCACTGCCAGCCCAGAACTGTCCAGTGACCCGGGCGCGATCGTGGCCACCTCCTGCACCCAAGTCGACAACCGAGCGGAAAGGATCTCCGCGCAACGGCTCGTAGAAGGAGAGATCCCTGCATCGGAACACGAAGCGCTCGCGTCCGAGATCCAGCGCGCGATCGGGCAGGCGGGACACGTGACGAGTCTCGGTCGATCCTTCACCTGGACTTCCACCTCCCAGAGCGCCGGTGATCCTCGCGTACTGGTGACGATGATGGCCGAGGATGGCCAATCGCGGATCGTGGTGGAACAGGGCCGGGGAAACGACCTGACCAGGTACATCGCTCCACCGCTGGCCGCCGCCGGAGGCGCGACCCTCGGCATGAGC
>JBDGUY010000243.1:0-2927 GCA_039585935.1 Gemmatimonadota bacterium | reverse complement strand
TTACTCGATGATGTCGGTGACGACGCCGGCGCCGACGGTACGTCCGCCTTCGCGGATCGCGAATCGCAGTTCCTTGTCCATCGCGATCGGCGTGATCAGCTCCACGTCCATGTTCACGTTGTCGCCCGGCATCACCATCTCCACCCCTTCGGGTAGCGATGCCGATCCCGTCACGTCCGTCGTCCGGAAGTAGAACTGCGGTCGGTAGCCGTCGAAGAACGGCGTGTGTCGCCCTCCCTCGTCCTTGCCCAGCACGTATACCTCTGCCTTGAACTTCGTGTGCGGCGTGATCGACCCCGGCTTCGCGACCACCATCCCTCGCTCCACCTCGTCCTTCCCCACGCCCCGCAGCAGCAGTCCCACGTTGTCCCCCGCCTGGCCATCGTCCAGGATCTTCCGGAACATCTCCACTCCCGTCACCACCGTCTTCTTCTCCGACCCCAGACCCACCAGTGCCACTTCCTCGCCCGTCTTGATCATCCCTCGCTCGATCCGGCCCGTCACCACCGTCCCCCGGCCCGTGATCGTGAACACGTCCTCCACCGGCATCAGGAACGGCTTGTCGATATCCCGCTCCGGTACCGGAATGTACGTGTCCAGCGCTTCCAGTAGCTCGTCGATCGACTTCGTGTCTTCCGACCCCGGCTTCCCATCCTCCAGAGCCTTCAGCGCCGAGCCCCGGATCACCGGCAGGTCGTCGCCCGGAAAGTCGTACTCACTCAACAGCTCCCGAACCTCCAGCTCCACCAGGTCCAGCAGCTCCTCGTCGTCTACCATGTCCACCTTGTTCATGTAGACCACGATGTACGGCACGTTTACCTGACGGGCCAGCAGAATGTGCTCCCGCGTCTGCGGCATCGGCCCGTCCGCCGCACTCACCACCACGATCGCTCCATCCATCTGCGCCGCACCCGTGATCATGTTCTTCACGTAGTCCGCGTGTCCCGGACAGTCCACGTGCGCGTAGTGACGCAGGTCCGTCTGGTATTCCACGTGCGCCGTCGCGATCGTGATCCCCCGCTCCCGCTCTTCCGGAGCCTTGTCGATCGAATCGAACGGCACGAAGTCCGCCAGCCCCTTCGCCGCCTGTACCTCCGTGATCGCCGCCGTCAGCGTCGTCTTCCCGTGATCCACGTGCCCGATCGTTCCCACGTTCACGTGCGGCTTCGTTCGCTCAAACTTCTGCTTCGCCATCTCGACAAAACTCCTTGTCGCGACTCGTATCCCGGTCGCGACTCGTTCTGGTTCCGCTAGCCGGGATCGTGTCCCGGATCGTTCAGTTACGGCCTTCGATGATTTCTTCGGCCTTGGACTTCGGCACTTCTGAATAATGCGAGAACTGCATGCTGTATACTGCCCGGCCCTGGCTCAGCGACCGCAGCGTCGTCGAGTAGCCGAACATCTCTCCAAGCGGCACCGAAGCTCCGATGACCTGCGCTCCGGCGCGCTGTGTCATGCCGCCGATCTTGCCGCGTCGGCTGCTCAGATCGCCCATTACATCGCCGAGGTAGTCGTCCGGCGTCACGACCTCGACATCCATGATCGGTTCGAGGATCGCCGGATCCGCCTTGCGGACGCCCGCTTTCAGTGCCATCGAGCCGGCAATCTTGAACGCCATCTCGTTCGAGTCGACATCGTGGTACGACCCATCGATCAGTGTCGCCTTGATGTCGATCAGCGGATACCCGGCGAGGACTCCCGTATCCATCGCCTCTCGGATTCCATGCTGCACCGGATTGATGTACTCGCGGGGAATCGATCCACCCACGATCGCGTCCTCGAACAGGAATCCGACGCCCGGCGCGGTCGGCTCCAGATTCACCACGACATGGCCGTACTGTCCGCGACCGCCCGACTGGCGAACGAACTTGCCCTCGACCTTGTTGACGGGAATCCGAATCGTCTCCCGATAAGCGACCTGAGGCCGGCCCACGTTCGCGTTCACCTTGAACTCGCGCTGCAGACGATCGACGATGATCTCGAGGTGGAGCTCTCCCATCCCGCTGATCAACGTCTGTCCAGTCTCCTCGTCCGAGCTTACGCGAAACGTCGGATCCTCTTCCGCGAGCTTCGCGAGGGCTTCGGACAGCTTGTCCTGATCGACCTTGGTCTTCGGCTCGATCGCGACGCGGATCACCGGCTCCGGGAAACTCATCGCCTCGAGAATCACCGGATCGTCCTTGTCGGCCAGAGTGTCTCCGGTCCGGGCGAACTTGAAGCCGATCGCCGCGCCGATGTCTCCGGCCCTGAGCTCGTCCACCTCTTCGCGCTTGTTCGCGTGCATCTGGAGAAGTCGCGACACGCGTTCCTTCTTGTCCCGGGTAACGTTCACCACGTGCGACCCGGCTTCGAGAACGCCTGAGTACACCCTGAGGTATGTCAGCCGTCCGACGTACGGGTCGGTCATGATCTTGAACGCCAGCGCCGAAAACGGCTCATCATCGGACGCTGTCCGCTCCACGACACTTTCGTCGTGATTCGGCAGATGTCCGGTCACCGCCGGCACTTCGACCGGGGACGGCAGATAGTCGATCACCGCATCCAGCAACTTCTGGACGCCCTTATTCTTGAACGACGCTCCGCACATGACCGGAGTGATCGCACTGGCGAGCGTTGCCTTCCGAACCGCCCGCCGCACCTCTTCCTCTCCCAACTCCACTCCCTCGAGATAGTGCTCGAGAAGCTCCTCGTCGTGCTCTACGGAGGCTTCCACGAGCTCGTGTCGGAGCTGCGTGGCCTTCTCCATCAGGGCGTCCGGCACCGGACCCTCGGTCCACTTGACGCCCAGCGAGTCTTCGTCGTACACGATCTCGACCATGCGGACCAGGTCGATGTGCCCGGTATACAGCTCACCCTCGCCCAGCGGGTACTGAATCGGATACGCCTTGGCGCCGAGCCGGTCCTTCATCATCTGCACGACCTGCTCG
>JBDGUY010000242.1:0-2940 GCA_039585935.1 Gemmatimonadota bacterium | reverse complement strand
TCGCCGGGAACGCGGGGCCATTGAGACAGTACCAGATTGGGCGTGAGACAGATTCTTGCGTTCAAGTCTCGTCGTCTCACTCTACTAGGGAAACGTGAGGAACGCCCAATGCGAATTCGTAACAGCATGGTATTGATCCTCGCCGCCATTTCCGGACTCGCTTGTGGCGGACCTGCGATAGAGACCCGACCACTGGTCACGCTGCCACCACGGCCGGATGACGCGACTGTCTACCTGTTCGTCAGAGACGAGGTATCACCCGGGTGCCCGTGGGAGGTGGTAGGAACCGTCACAGCCGAGACCGGTTGGCCGGACCGGGAGTCAGACAGACAGGCCGTGGAGCAGGCAGCACGCGAGATAGGAGGACAGGGAATCCTTCTCGGAGCCCGACAGGACCCCGAGGCGGATGTCATCAGATTTCTCGATCCGATCTCGCTTTGCGATCCGCTGGATCCGCCGCGCGCCCCGGACGGTTGAGCGACGCTCTGTCCACGGAATGATCCATGCATCGTACCTGAGCCTGTTCAGGTGGATTTCTGGCACCCTCTTGGGCTCCAGTCCGCCCAGGGAACGAATGGTGTTTCGAAAGGACTGGCGGATGACCGGAGAGCGGACGGCATTACCGGGCCCCTCGAGGCCCCTCGTGAACCTCGCACTGGTCAGCGTCTTGACTCTGTATCTCGAGCTGTTGCTGATCCGTTGGATCTCGACAGAAGTAACGCTATTTGCATATCTCCAGAACATCGTCCTGGTGGTCTGTTTCCTCGGCATGGGCGTCGGATTCTTCAGTTCGAAGCGTCCAATCCGCTGGGGCCGCTCAATCATCAGCCTGCTGCTGCTCGCCTTGCTGTTCGTGATTCCGCCACTCCGGGTCCTGTATCGTTCGATCAGCGGCATGCTCGCATTCCTGCACGATTACGTGATCTGGGGTACGGTCATGCCGGGCCTCGATGTGCTCGGGGTTCGAGTCGCCATGTTTCTGGCCTCTGCGGTCGCGTCGCTGGTTCTCATGATCCTGATCGCCCAGCCGTTCATCCCGCTGGGACGCTTGATCGGGCGGCTCATGGACGAGGCGCCGAGACCAATCGTGGCTTACTCGGTCAACATCGCCGGTAGCCTGGCGGGGATCTGGCTTTTCGCGATCCTGAGCGTTCTCGAGCAGCCCCCCGTGATCTGGTTCGCACTCCTGGCGGTCTTGTACCTGCCGTTCATAGGTCCGCAGGAAGAACGGGGACTGCTCCGGGTCGCGGGCCTCGCCGCCTGCGTGTTCGCCATCTTCTCGGCTACCCGGCTGGATCATGCCGAACAGGTCCTGTGGTCTCCGTATCAGAAGCTGGCGTTAGTGTCTGGCACTTCCCGTGAGGGTCTGCTTCCGGGCAACTGGGTCGTCGAGGTGAACAACTCGTCGTATCAGGGAATGCTCGATCTTCAGGATTCGTCTGCGCCCCCGGGCGCGTCGGACTCGCTGCGAGTTGCGATGGCGGGGCAATACGACCTGCCGTACCTGTTTCACCCGAACGCCCGGCGGGTGCTGATAGTCGGCGCCGGGACGGGCAACGATGTGGCGGGAGCGCTGCGGGCGGGCATCGATTCAATCGTCGCGGTCGAGATCGACCCGTCGATCATCGATCTCGGCCGGAAGTACCATCCGGAGCGACCATACGACGATCCGCGGGTCGACGTGGTAGTCGACGATGCACGGTCGTTCTTCACTCGAAACCAGGACAGTTGGGACATCGTCGTGTTTGGACTGCTGGATTCTCACACGACGACGGCAATGACGAACGCCAGGCTCGATCACTACGTGTATACGAAGGAGTCCCTCGAACTGGTGAGGGACATGCTGGCACCCGGCGGGCTCGTGTTTCTCACCTTTCAGTCACAGCAGCCATACATTGGCGACCGCATCGCGGGTGCGCTGCGGGAGGTGTTCGCTCACGAACCCGAGTTCTTCTGGATCCCGCAAGGCGACACCGGCTGGGGTGGGCTCGCGTTCGTCATCGGCAAGTCGAACGAGGTCTCCGCACGCCTGGCCGAGTCCCCGGAGCTTGCCGAGCGGATCGAGGTGATGAAACGGCGCCAGCCGGCAAACGTCACCTACACGACGCGCCTGGCAACCGACGACTGGCCCTATCTGTACCTGGATCGAGCCAGGATTCCCGTGCTCTACGTCCTGTTCGGCTTTCTGACGGCTCTGCTGCTGTTCCGGATCATGAGCTGGAACGGTCTGTCGATTCGCCGGTTCGTGGAAGAATGGGATCGCAGCAGCTGGCACTTCTTCTGTCTCGGGGCGGGATTCCTGCTGCTCGAGGTTCAGAACATCAGCAAGGCGTCCGTCGCGCTCGGGAACACGTGGCTCGTGAGCGCGGTGATCATCAGCGGCGTGCTCGGCATGATTCTGCTGGCCAACCTGGTAGTCCTGAAGCATCCTGCCATCGAGCTTCGCGCGGTCTGGATCGGATTGTTCGGCTCGGTCGTCGCCCTCTACTTCTTCGACCTTGCGACGCTGGGGGCGCTGCCGTATCCGGCGAAGGCGCTCCTCGTCGGCGTAATTACAACCCTGCCGATGTTCTTCGCGGGCATCGTGTTCGCGCGCAGCTTCGCCGTGACGCCCGCCAAGGACCACGCCCTCGGCGCCAACCTCTGGGGAGCGCTCGTGGGCGCCGGCCTGCAGTCGGTCAGCTTCCTGTTCGGGATTCGGTTCCTGCTTATACTCGTACTTGCGTTCTACATACTCGCGCTTCTGACCGCACCCGTCAGCCGCGAAGCAAACCGTTTGGCTGGTCAGGAGCCCTGACAACTCGCTCACCATCCGGGTCTTCATCGAACCAGCGGTCATTCGCGCCGAGGTAGCGGAACTCGTATTGCTCGCCCGCGGGAATGACCACGGCGACGGAAGCCGTCCCGTTGGACCGCTTGCGGAGCGGATGCGCCATCGGA
>JBDGUY010000241.1:0-4922 GCA_039585935.1 Gemmatimonadota bacterium | reverse complement strand
TGGAAGGTGGAACCTGAGACGGTGGTCACGATCATCTTAGCCATCGGTCCTCCTGAACTCTTTTACTCCGGCTGCAACAGTTGCAGAGCCTGTCCGCCGAGCGGCGACCCATAATCCTTCGCTTTGGGACAGGAGATTCGTCGAATGCGCCTGCCTCGATCCCGGAGAAGAGGCTCAATATAGAGACATGGGCTGCAGCACCCGGGCCGCTGGCAGCCCTCGACCGCTCAAACCCCGACCACCGGGAATGGGAGTTGCCGTCTGGATGGGACCGAGCCGAGCACCATAACCCCTTCCAGCACAGGAGCCTGATCGATGTTTAGGTGGAGCCGATCATCCAAGCCGTTCCTCCTGGTAGCCCTTCCCTTCGTCTTCGCAGCCTGCGCCGGCGAGCCGACGGGCCTCGGAGATCCCTCTGATGGAGCCGGGAGCATCGAAGCCCCGGGTCCGGCATCGAGCGACGACGGCGACGCGACCGGCACTTCGAGCGGGTCGGGCGAGTCGACCGGATCGGAAGACTCCGGTGGATCCGATGAAGACAGCGGAGACAGCGGCGGAGAGCCTCTGCAGCCGGTCGGAGATGTGGCAACGGGCTACGCACGCGTCGTCTTCACACAGTCCGGCGGCCTGGCCAGTGCCCTGCTTGCCGATGCCGCCTCACGTATCCAAGCCAGCGTGGCGAGCGGCAAGCTCGCGGGGCTGAGCGAAGAGCAGATCGAGTTCATCGAGTTCACCCTTACCGGCGTTCAGCTTCATCGCCTCGGAGCCGTGAAGAATGGGGAGGAGAGCGAGGGAGAGGAGCCGACCGGCGCCGAGGAGGAAGGCGAGGAATCCTCGGAGGACCAGAGCGGCGGCGTCTCGGGAGCGAGCTGGGTGACGCTCGAGCTGACGGAAGGCACGCTCGTCATAAACTTCGCCGAGCCTCCTCCGGAGGCCGTCGAGGCCGACGCAAGTGCGAACGGCTCGATGCTGGAGATCGCTGCCGGCGAGCTTCCAGGAGGCACGTACAAGAACGTGCGCCTGTTGGGCGAGGCCACGATCACCTTCAGCGAAGACCTCACGATGGGGAACGCGGAATACTTGGCTGGAGAAGCCTACCCGCTCGAGATTCCGAGCAGCGAGTCGTCGGGCGTGAAGGTCCAGACTCCCAAGTTTCCCGTCGACGAGGGCGGAACGACCGCCGTCACGATCGTGTTCGACGGTCCGGAATCGGTTAAGAAGATCCAACTGAAGCCGGGCGGCGCCAAGATGGTGCCGGTGATGAGGGCGAACGTCGAGGTGGGGACGACCGAGGCTCCGGAGAGCCCCGCGCCGTAACCCCTCAGGCAGGCGGCAACGCGCCCCGGCGGCGGACGACCGCCGGGGCGCTCTTGTTTGCCGGAAGCGGAGTCGTCAGACCGTGACGAACTCCGGCTTCTCCTCCGTTACCTCCTTGCGCTGCGCGATCGGAACGAACGGTCTCTCCTTGGCGCCCGTGTAGACTTGCCGCGGGCGGCTGATCCGCATGTGTGGATCCTCCGTCAGCTCCTTCCACTGTGAGATCCAGCCGGGCAGCCGGCCGAGCGCGAACATCACCGTGAACATGTTCGTCGGGATGCCCATCGCCCGGTAGATGATCCCGCTGTAGAAGTCGACGTTCGGATACAGCCGCCGATCGACGAAGAAGGGATCCTCCAGCGCTACCTGCTCCAGGTTCTTCGCGATCGCGAGCTGCGGATCATCCGTCCCCAACTCCTCCAGGACGGCATCCGCCGCCTCCTTCAGGATCGTGGCGCGCGGGTCGAAGTTCTTGTACACCCGGTGCCCGAACCCCATCAGCCGGAACGGATCGTCCTTGTCCTTCGCCATGTTCACGTACTTCGTGAAGTCGCCGCCGTCTGCCTGGATCATCCGCAACATCTCGATGACCTTCTGGTTGGCGCCGCCATGCAGCGGACCCCACAGCGCCGAGATGCCCGCCGATATCGCCGAGAACAGGTTCGCCTGGCTCGACCCCACCATCCGCACCGTCGACGTGCTGCAGTTCTGTTCGTGGTCCGCGTGCAGGACCAGCAGCAGGTTCAGCGCACGGTCCAGTACCGGCGAGATCTCGTACGGCTCCGTCGGGACCGCGAACATCATGTGCAGGAAGTCCTGCGTGTAGCTCAGATCGTTGCGCGGGTAGATGAACGGCTGACCCACCGATTTCTTGTAGGAGAGCGCCGCGATCGTCTTCGCCTTCGCCAGCAGCCGGATGATGTTCAGGTCCACGTCCTCGTCACCGTTCACGCCGGTGTAGAAGGCCGAGAGACTCGCCACCATCGCCGACAGCACCATCATCGGGTGCGCGTTCGGCGGGAACCCCTCGAAGAAGTGCCGCAGCGACTCGTGGATCAGGCTGTGATGCGTGACCAGCGCCCGGAACTCGTCCAGCTCCGACTGCGTGGGCAGGTGGCCGTAGATCAGCAGGTAGCAAACCTCCTCGAACGACGCTTGCTCCGCCACCTGCTCGATCGGGTAGCCCCGGTAGCGCAGGATTCCCTTCTCCCCGTCGATGAAGGTGATCGTGCTCGTGCAGGAGCCCGTGTTCCCGTAGCCCGGGTCCAGCGCGATCGCGCCCGTCGTCGCACGCAGCTTCGTGCAGTCGATGGCCACCTCATCCTCGGTCCCCACCACCACCGGGAACTCGAACTCCTTTCCGTTCAACAGCAGTTTCGCGTTGTTCATGATTGACGTCCTCCCTTGAGATACGCCGGGTACGGAGCGCTCCGGGCTCCGGCGATCGGACCCCGCCAGTCGGCCTCACCACCAAATCGTCGACCGGCTGGCGGTGTATGTGTGTGCTAATGCCCGGCGATGGGTGGTGCGATCAGGCAGGCGTCCGTTAGGGCTAGGGCGTCCGCTCGGCGCAGTCGAGACCACCGAGCAGCTTCTTCGAGGGCTTGCGCCCTCCACGTTTTCAGCCTAATGCGGGAGCACGGGCGCGCAAGTCGGGAGAACCTCGATTCGCCCGCGAGGAGGCCTCCCGGGGGGCGTGTCATGGTTGGCGTCGCTCCGCCGTTCTTCGGTCGGGAGTGACTCTCACGAGAACTCTATATGATGGGAATCAGAAGCTTGGATCACCGCCTGAAGCTCAGCATCCGCTCGCTCGTCGCCAATGCCCGATCCGAGAGCTCTCGACCAGGCATGTCGCGGCGCCGCTTCGTCCGGAGTGGCCTTGCCGCGGTCGCCGCGTCGATGCTCCCGGGTTGCGGCCCCTCCTCGTCCACGTCGACGGGGCCCGGTGGGTCCAACGGATCCACGGGTCCGCGACTCACGGCTCGACCCGGCTCCCCGACCTTGACGCCGACCCCGGGGCTCAGCGAGCTCGGACTCGGCGCTCCCAGGGATGGGCTCCTGTACGTGCCGGAGAGCTATTCCGAGGACACCCCCGCGCCTCTGTTCATCGCGTTTCACGGGGCCGGAGGCGCGGCTGCCAACTGGGAAAGCTACTACGAGCGCGCTGAGGAAAGAGGCATGGTCTTCCTCGCGACGGACTCGCGGGCCTCCACCTGGGACCTCATCGTCTTCGGCGGCTACGGACCGGATGTGGTGTTCCTTGACGAGGCTCTCGAGCACACGTTCGAGCGCTGCCGCATCGACCCGGCGCGAATCGCGATGGGAGGATTTTCCGATGGCGCGTCGTATGCGCTCTCCCTCGGAGTCTCCAACGGTGACCTTCTCAGCCACCTGATAGGCTACTCTCCGGGATTCCACGCCCCCTCCGACCCCATCGTCGGCAAGCCGCGGGTCTTCATATCCCACGGCATCCAGGACAACATTCTTCCTGTGAGCAACACTCGGGACGTCATCGTGCCGCGCTTTCAAAACGCCGACTACGACGTCAAGTACGAGGAGTTCGCGGGAGGGCACGAGGTGCCCGCGGAGATCTCGGAATCCGCTCTGGACTGGTTCCTCGGAGTGGTCTGAGTCGGGGTCGGTGGGAAGTGGAGGGTAGATGAGAGCAGGGGCGGCCCATTTCTGGAACCGCCCCTGTGTCCCCTCTCCCCAGCTCGCCGGCAAATCCCTAGCCCGAGACCACCAAGCGAGGCTGGAAGCCCTACCGTCACGGTGTAGTAGATGAAGCCAGCCGTGAGAACCTTACGTCTGGATCTACCCCCGGATTTCAGCTGTCTCGACGACGCTCAGTGAGCCGGCTGCTCGGGCTTCCCGCACAGATAGTCGATTATCGGCTCCGTGACGAGGGGCACGACGTCCTCGATCATGTGCGGCATCAGGTTGCCCATGACCTGAGGCATCAGCTCCGGCATCTGCTCGGCCATGTAGTCGGGCATCGGAATACGCTCGCCGACGCGCTCCAGCATCGTGGGCATCACCTTCGGCATCATGAGCGGAAGCAGTCTCGGGAACAGCACCGGGAAGAGCGGCTTCATCGCCGGTAGCGCCCCGGGCACCTTCCCTGCCGCACGCATCATCTTGCCCATGCCCAGAGGCATGGCGTCCACGAGCTCCGGCCACATCGTGCCCATCAGCTCCGCGAACCCCTCGGGCGTCATGAGTGCGATCATCCCCTCGAACACGACCCACTGCGCCCTCACCTCCGGATGCGGATCGGGGAACTCGTACCCCAGCCGTTCCGAGGCGAAGTGCGCGAGATCCACCACCTCGATCGGCACGTCGCGCTTCTGAGCGCTGACGCGAAGCTGGAACTCGCAGCAGGGGCAGAGGGCGAGCACCTTGTCCGCCCCGGCTTCGACCGCTTCGTCCAGCCGCATCTTCCCGACGTCGTGAGCGATCGGGGGGTCCTTGATCAAGGTCAACACCGATCCGCAGCAGTGCGCCTGCTCCCGGTTGTGGCTCATCTCCACGAAATCCACGCCGGGGATCGCCTTGATCACGTCTCGCGGGGGATCGTAGACCCCCGAGGCCCGGCCGATGTGACA
>JBDGUY010000240.1:0-3175 GCA_039585935.1 Gemmatimonadota bacterium | reverse complement strand
AGCGACCGCGAACCAGTTGGCGACGACGTCCTGGAATTCCTCGAGCGTCATGCCGGAGTGGGTGGCCGCCACCAGCTCGACCAGGTCGTGCTCGGTGACGCCCGCCAGGGCCTGCTCGTCACCGGACGCCAGCGCTTTCAGAACCGGATTCTCCGCCAGCTCCGGGTTGTGGGCTGCCAGCATTTTCGACCGATAGGCAGCCGTCGTTGTCGAACGTGGCGATTCTCTCGGCCACTGGAATGAAGTCAGGGCTTCCAGAGGTCGTGGTTCGCTCGACGAAGTCCACGATCGCATCACGCGACGGCCCGTCGTTCCAGGAGGGAAGCGGGTCTGCGTTGGCCGAAGTCTCCGACGAAGTCGCCGGCGTACCGGAGTCCGCTGGTGAGCAGGCGCCGATGGCCAGAGCAGAAAGCAGCACGATCGACTTTTTCATTCTCCATCCTCATTGAACAGGAATTGGTCCGTCTCCATGTATGCACTCTCTCGACCCGGGGCGGCTGAATACCTCATCAGACCCGTCTACCCAGGCGCCTTCGCGCTCACGCGGCTTACACCCCCGCCGGGCCGGCCGGAGGTACGGATGGGGGGACCACCGGCGGCTTCTTGAGCAGCATGCGGCCTCCCACGAGCACCAGGTAAACGATGTATCCGGCGGCGGAGGCCACACCGGCGACATATGTCATGGCGGCTGCCCTGAGCACCTTCGTTGCCCCCTCCGTCTCCTCCTCGTCCATCAACTGCAGACTCTTCAGCTGCGCGAGTGCCCGCCGGCTGGCGTTGAACTCCACCGGAAGGGTGAGGAACTGCAGGAGCAGGGCGCCGACGTATGCAACTACGCCGACCAGAACGAGCAGCTGGGAGCCGAACAATGACCCGGCGATCAGGGCCGGAATGCCGAACCGACTACCCAAACTGGCGATCGGCGCCATCGCCGTGCGGAACTTCAGCGGACCATAGCCCTGGTGGTCCTGGAGCGCGTGTCCGGACTCGTGTGCGGAGATCGCCAGCGCCGCTACGCTGGGGATCGCATAGATCGGCTGAGATAGACGTATCACCCTGGTGCGCGGGTCGTAGTGGTCGCTGAGCTTGCCGGTTACGGCCTCCACCCTGACGCGGCGCATGTCGTTCGCGTCGAGGATCTGGTGTGCCACCTGGCTGCCCGGAAGGCCGGCCGAATTCCGAACCCCGCTCCACCTGGCGTACGTGCGCTTCAGCGTCCCCTGGACCAGCAGAGAGAACAGGTATGCTGCACCGACGATGATGTAGAAGGTCACGATGTGCTCCTCTTCTAGCGCCGCCGGCCGCCGCCGCGACCTCCGCCCGAGCGCGAACGCTGGCTGTTGTAGTTCTGCGTCCGGGTCGTGCCGCGGCTCCGCGCGCTGCTGTTCTGCTGCATGCTCGTACCGGTGGACGGACGCGAGACGTTGGCCGCCTGGGGCTGCTGCGCCGGCTGCTGCTGAGGGCGCTGCGCCGGCTGCTGCTGCGGGCGCTGCACGTCGGCTCCACCCTGGCCGGCCCTGTCCCGAGCGGCGTCACGAGTCACCGCATCGTTGGTTTGCCACCCATCGCGGGTCTTCTGGTCCCAGGTACCGTTGGTGTTCTCCCGGAATACGTTTCCATCGCGATCCGAGTAAACGTTGTTTGGTCTTCCCTCCGCGGGCCGCGCTCGCGCCTGGCCCGGTGCGCGGTCGTTGGGAACGTTGCGCGCCACGTTCTCTTGGCGATTGTAAATATTGTTGCGCCTCGCCTGGTTCGATCCTGCCCGGTAGCCTGCCCGATATCCGGCGCGCGCTCCCTGGTGCCAACCGCGATGATAACCGCGATGATAGCCGCGATACCGACCGGGACCCCACCACCCACCGCGGTACCAGCCACCCCGGCCGATGTAGAAGTTGAATGGACCGGTGCTGTAGCTGAATCCGAAGCTCCACCCGTACCACGGATTCCAACGGACATGGAAGCCCCAGGTGGCGGGACGCGGGTAGTAATAGGTCCGATACCACCCCGGATAGTACCAGCCGGTGCCGTACACGATGGTGCTGTTGTACACGTAGCTGCCCGTGTACCCGGGGTAGTAGCCGACGTACACGACCTCGGGAGTGGAATCGTAGATGTGCACGTAGGTGGTGTTGTACATCGGGTTGTCGGCCGGAATGTCGTAGATCTCGACCGGGATCTTGTCGGCGACCGTCCACGGGCCGGTAGCGCTGCGCGACTCGTACCAGACCGCCTCATGACACGCGAAGTACTCGTTTCCGACCTTGATCACCTGGTCCGCGGTGTTCACCGCGTACGTCATGCTCGTGCCCTCGATCGGTGCGAATTCCGGATCGCCATCGTACTCGACCGAGTACTCAGTGTCGCGATTGATCGCCGATGTCTGCGGGATCTGGTTCTCCATCACCGCTTCCTTCGACTCTACGGTTCCCGGCACCGAGACGCGCACGTGTCCCATCTCGGACTCAAGGGGAATCTCCGCGAACCGGTCGGGCAGCTGATCGGCCGGCACGTTCACCCACGGGCCCTCATACGAGGCCGAGGTGAACCAGCGGCCGGAGAGGATGACGAAATAGCGCGCCGACTCCAGGTCCAGCAGCACGTCACTTTCCGAGTTCGTGATGTACATCAGGTCGGTACCGCTGATCGGCGTGTACTCCGGCTCGCCCTCGATCACGATCAGTTCGGTCGGCTCCGTGGCGACGACGATGGCAGGAGGGGGCCCTGGCTCTTCAGCTTCGGCTTCAGGGTCTTCGACCGGCTCCTCGTCCTCCGGGGCCTCTGGAGCCAGAGCGGCCACGTCTGACGGAACCTGGCCGGTCAGGCTCCATGGGCCCTGGTACTCCGGCGCCGAATACCAGACGTCTTCGCCCGCCGCGAGATAATAGGTGCGCGCGTCCTGGTCGAAGATGATCGTGAACGCCGTGTTCAGGATCCGCATCAGATCCGTGCCCTCGACCTGCTGAAGGCGCGGCTCGCCGTCGATGGTGACCAGGATCGCCGGCTCCTGTCTGAACAGGATCACAGGGGGCTCCATGCTCAGGCCCTCTGCCGCACGTCTTCTGGTCGCGGCCAGCTCGAGCGTGGTGAGAAGCCGGTCCATCGAGATGTCCATCTCCCAGCTCACGATCTCGTCTTCCAGCAATCGAGCCAGAGAGTCCTGCTGAGCCTCCGTCGA
>JBDGUY010000239.1:0-2987 GCA_039585935.1 Gemmatimonadota bacterium | reverse complement strand
GTAACGATGGTCGTCGAGCGGGTCGCAGAAGGCCTCCGGGGCACCTTCGTTGCCGGCCCGGGCGTCATCCGGACCCCAGGTTCCGGCGGTCTCGTCGCATGTCAGGACCCTCGGATCCCCGTCGTCCCCGATGATGATCTGCTCCGCCGCCTGTGAGTTGAAGGGCAGGCCCTGCTGCTGGCGGCCGATGAAGCCGGTCAGGAACGGGTCGACCAGTTCGCTGATCAGGTTGTCGTTGTGCGACACGAGGAAGCGGAAGTCCCACGTGAAGTTCTCGGCGGCGAGGGCCAGCACGTCGAGCGCTACCTCGTAGCCCTTGTTGTCGATCTGCCCGATGTTGGTGAACACGGCATTCGGAAAGCCGGTCGAAGGAGGCAAAGGCTTCGTAACGACCGTGTTCTTGGTTTTCTGGTTGTAGTAGCTGAACGTGAGGCCAAGTCGATCCTCCCACATCGCCATATCGAAGCCGGCCTCGAATTCCTCGCCCGTCTCGGGCGAGAGCTCCGAATTGCCCGGACGAAGGGGAGAAACACCCAGCTGGTCCACGCCCTCCAGCGCGACCTGCGACGTGGCCAGGAGCGCCTTGGCGTCGTTGGGTCCCGGAAGTTTCCCGGACTTACCCCAACCGCCTCGGAACCTCAGGTTGTTGACGAAACCGGCGCCCTCCAGAGCCACGAAGCTGGCACCGAACTTCGGGTAGGACTGGATACCCAGGTTCGCACCCTGCGCGCTGTTGTTGTCCCAACGGATGGCACCGTTCACGAACACACGCCTGTTCCAGTCGAACTGGCCCTGCACGAAGAAGCCGAGCGACTTGTTCTCGAAGAAGGCGTCGTTTCCGGTGTTGATGACCGAGTTGTTCACGGCCGGTCCGGTGGCCGGGAACGTCTGGCCTGTCACGTTGGTCGCCTCTTCCGTCGCCCTGAACCACTGCACGCCACCCACGAACTCGAAGCCCAGGGGATCCGAGACTTGCAGGTTGTACGCCGTGGTCCCCTGCATGGTCAGGTTTCGGCTCGTGTAGTTCGGCTTGCCGACAAAGCCCAGGGAGCCTGTCCCAAACGGTCGGTCGGGATTGACGGGCGTGATGAACGTCGTCCGGTTCGAGAACATGTCGTAGCCGAGCGTGAATCGGTTTGTCCAACGTTCGACCGGATTCCAGGTCACGTTTCCGCTGCCCGTATATCGCTCGGTCTTCTGGCCGTTGATCCTCTCCGCGATCGGATCCCAATCCGGGTCCGGGCCGCCGTACGCGAACAAGGCCCTTATGCAATTGCCATCGAAGTTCTCCGACGGCTCCCCAGTGTCCCGCGCGAGCTCGACCGCGAACGGACAGGTGAATCGCTCCTCGCCCGTGATGGGATCAGTAAGATTCGTATTACGCCATCTGGGTCGTCCGAGGATCGCGTTCCCGAGGAACCCAAACCCGTTGTTGTCGTTGTCCGGCAGGTCCGCAGCCGTGCTCGAGTAGCCGTTCGAGAACGAGAGGTCGAGCTTGTTTGAGGGGCTGACGTCGAAGTTCGCGCGGAAGTTGTACTTCTCGATCTGGTTGTTCGGCAGCGTCCCCTTCTCGTTGTTGTAAGCCACCGAGCCGAAGTAGCTCCAGATGCCGGCTCCGCCGGTCACGTTGCCGAGGTAGTTCTGATAAAGCCCGTTGCGCCACGGTATCCCGCCTTCTTCCTCTGGGAGGGTGGCCAGGTTGGTGACGTAGATCGTGTCGCTGGACAACCCCCACTGACTCGGCTGGAACACCTGATCGGGGTACACGTCGGTCTTCTCGCGGTTTTGGCCGAGATCGACGCGAGCGTTCCAGCGGGTCTCCCCCGCCGCCCCCTTCTTCGTCGTGATCACGACCACGCCGGCGTTGCCCCGGGCTCCCCACAGCGCCGACGCCGCCGGGCCCTTGATCACCTCGATCGACTCGATCTCGTCGGGGTTCAGATCGTTCAGCCGCGTCGTATTCTGTCCGCCGAGCGAGTCATCGGGATCCCCGAAGAACGGGTCCAGCCCGTTGGCGTTCTCCGCAACGACGATCGCGCCGTCGATAACGTACAGCGGCTCGTTGCTCAGGCTGATCGAGCCCGTGCCCCGAATCTTGACCAGCGAGCCCGTTCCTACCGTGCCGGAAGCCTGCCGAACGAACACACCGGTCGCCTGGCCTTTCAGGACCTGATCGAACGAGTTCGTTCGGGTGTTCTCGGCGACGTTACTGGCATCGATGGTCGCGACGTCGGTCGCCAGCTCGCGGCGCTGCCGCTCGCCGGTGATCGTCGCGACGACCTCATCGAGCGCTACAGCCGACACCTCGAGCACCATGTCCACGGTGGCGACCTCGCCAGCCGTCACGGTCACGGCCTGCTCGGTGCCCTGAAAGCCGATGATGCTGGCGCGCAGCGTGTAGTCGCCGGCCGGAACGCCGGTGATCCGGTAACGACCGGATACATCGGTGAGTGTCCCGAAAGAGGTTCCGGGAATGAATATCTGGACGCCATTAAGATCTTCGCCCGTAATCGCGGAGATGTGACCCGTGATCCCGCCTTCCTGGGCCTCGGCTGCTGCGGCGTTGCTGAGCAGCGCGCCGACCGCGAGTACGACGGCGAAGAAGCCTGGCAGGGAAACAAGTGTTCTACGTAAAAACCACTTAGGCTTCATGGAAGCTCCCTCCTGTGGCATGTTGGGGAAGTTGGTCTTCCCTCTCAAACGAAGGCGCGTTCGCGCTCTTCGCAGAATCAGAAAATCTATCGTTAACACAGGCAAAACGACAGGATTTGCGCGAGCAGTGCGCGCCCGGCTCTTCTGTCGAGAAGCTGGTGTTCTATTCGGGTCGCATCACCTCCAGGCGAACGAACGAGCGTTTGCCTTTTTGTATCAGGTACTTCCCCGGGGCGAGCTGCAGGTCGCCGTCCGAGACTACCTCTTCGTCCACTTTCACCGCCCCCTGCGCCAACAGCCGCCTGGCCTCCGATGTCGAAGCTGCAAGTCCAGAT
>JBDGUY010000238.1:0-3442 GCA_039585935.1 Gemmatimonadota bacterium | reverse complement strand
ACCGTCTTCATATCCAGTCGAATCGCTGGACAACCGTATGCGCACGTACAGCCCGATCCTCGCCGAGCAACTCATGCGCAGCGGCGGCGAGAGCCGTCCGTATCTTGCGCAGCGAGCCGATCAGCGTGTCGTGCCATGGCCTGGCGATCCCACCCCGGCGTTCGCGGCTACGTATCTTATCGGCGATCAGCTCGATGCTCCTCCCCCGAGCGGACGGGCGGTCTCCCTGTTCTTCCTCGCCCGCTTCCGCGCCGAGGGCGGATACGTGCCTGTATGGTCTGAATTCCGCCGCTACGAGGGTGGATCCGGGAAACAGGTCCTTACCTATCTCGACGCGGCCGCTACGCCGGCCGGGCGGATCGACTTCGTCGAAGTGCGGGACGGAAGTGGCGGAATCCGAATCGGCGGCAGCGTCGAAAGTGGAGAGGCGCCGCCAACCGACGGAAGTACTGCGTAGGACGACTGCTCAGGCCACCGCGAACGTCTGGAGACCCTTTCCAGAATCGCTCCGCCGAATCTCCATCAGCGCTCGATCCCGCAGCTGACGAACCCGCTCGCGGGTTACGCCGAGAATCTGCCCGATCTGCTCGAGCGTGTGTTCGGACTCACCCTGCAGGCCGTAATACAGGCACAGCACTCTCGCGTCGCGGGGACGGATTTCAGACAGGGCAATGGCGATCCGCTCCTGGAGAATCCGGTGCTCGACTCCGACATCTACCTGTGCCTCGTCTACCAGGAATCGTTCGATCAGATTGCTGTCGTCCGCTTCGCCGATCGGAGCGTCCAGCCGCACTTCGGACACGTTGAGGGCGAGGAGCATCTCCACGATCGCGGGTTTCAGCTCGGCCTTGAGAGCGATCTCCGGCGCACTCGGGTCGCGTCCGAGGCTCTGTTTGAGCTCCTCGGATACGCGAAGGACTCTCGCAAGCTCAGTAGCCCTGTTCAGGGGAAGCCTGACCGAGCGGCTCTGGCGGGCCAGCGAGGCCAGTATCGCCTGGCGAATCCACCACACTGCGTAGGAAATGAACTTCACACCCTGGTCCGGGTCGAACTTCCGCGCCGCCGTTACGAGTCCGGTGTTTCCTTCCTGAATCAGGTCTCCGAATGCGAGGCCCCTGTTCTGATAGCGCTTTGCCACCGAGACGACGAAACGGAGATTCGCCCGGATGAGCTTCTCGAGTGCAACAGGGTCTCCGCTCTGCACCTGTCGCGCCAGGGAGTCCTCTTCCTCGGGGGTGAGGAGAGGATACCTGCTGACATCGTCCAGATAGAGGTCCACCATGCTCGCACGTTCTGTCTTCAGAACCGTGCCAGTATAGCGTCCATTACGTCCCGTCGTTCGACTCGCCGTAACAGCCTCCACTGGTTCAGGGAGGCAGAAACCTAAGGAACTTGCATCCCACCCGTCAAACGGGCTCGTTTGCGCAAGGGGGTGGCGGACCGACACGGGACGTGCAAGTTGTTTCCCTCTGGAGATCGGAGACGGATCAGGACTGCACTCTCGAACAGCCGAGGACAGTCTGTCTGCGGCGTTCGATTCCGAGGAGAACATGGGGCGGTTCCGTTGGACCTGTGCGGCCGTAAGCGACGTCGGCCGGATTCGCACCTCGAATGAAGACTCGGTGTTCCTGTCTGCCGAGTCCGGAGTATTCGTCGTCGCCGACGGTATGGGTGGCCACGCTGCTGGAGAAGTCGCGAGTGCCATCGCATCGGAGTTGATCGGCGGGCGGCTCTGCTGCCTGGGAGAGGGAGAAGACCTGGAAGAAGCCCGGTCCCTGTTCCTCGAGGCGTTTCTGGATGCTGGGAGCGAGATCATCCGCCAGGCCAGTGAGGATTCGGCCCGCGGAGGAATGGGAACCACGGCGACAGTCCTGGCTCTGCGACCCGATGACCAGTTCATCGTCGGCCACATCGGTGACAGCCGGGCATACCTGCTCCGAGATGACAGCTTCGACCGGATCACGACGGACCACTCTTGGGTCGAGGAGCAGGTGGAGCGAGGGATGATTTCCCGGGAGCAGGCGTTTCGTCACCCCCAATCCAACATCATTACGCGTGCTCTGGGCACCGACCCTGTGCCTCCTCCTGATCTCTACGTAGGCGAACTCCAGGCCGACGATCGATTTCTTCTGTGCTCGGATGGGCTCACCGACATGGTCAGCGAGGACAGGATCGCCCGAGTCGTGCGTGCAGTCGATGTCCCCGAGGTCGCGGCCTCCCGGCTGGTGAGTGAGGCGAATCTGGCGGGGGGGATCGACAACGTCACGGCGCTCGTCGTCCACATACGCCCCGCGGACTGACCCGAGACGTCAGAACAGGGATCGGTCGTCCGCGAGGCGCGACTCGACCTGCGCGGCAGGCGCCGACAGCAGATCCAGCAAGGGTCCGGTGTTCTGGACCTCCAGCGGCTCCAGACACAACACTCGCAGAGCCCTCGTTGCCTGGTGCAGAGAGCGCCCCAACCGGGGCAGGTCGATCAGATGTTCCTCGCCCTCAGAGGTCAGCCGCTGAACCTCACCGCGCCGCCGAACCAGCAGCAACCCGAGTTGCAGCATGTTGGGATTGGAGGGATAGTCCAGGAATACCGAGCCAGGCTGACGTCCCCATTCCACGGCAAGCCGATCTTCCACGCGTCGAACGAGTTCGCGATTGCCCGGAACCCACTCGGCGATTCCGGCCGGGAGTTCATCTCCCTGCAACTCCAGGACGCGTTTCGGAAGGCGGCGATGAACGAGTGCGGAGAGGAGATCGTGCAGGATCGGTGACGCCGGCTGACCATGCATGCGGGCAGCCAGCAGACCCAGGAGTTCCTCGTCCGTCGGACCCGCCAGGTCCTCGCGGTCCAGCAGACCTTCCTCGAGAGCGCCTTCGACGAGTCGCCGGAAGGCGACCGTAGCCGAGCGCACACCATGGTGCCAATAGACATTGCGGAACATCTGGTACTTGGCGAACAGCAGCGATTCGAGTGCGCTGAGACCTTTTTCCGTTACTGCCACTTCCAGCGGGGAACCCGCTGATTCCCGGGCCAGAGTTAGTGATTCCAGCAACCGCTCCACGTCCACGGCGCCGTAGGGCACTCCACAGAACAGGCTGTCGCGACGCAGGTAATCGATCTTGTCCAGGTCGAGTGATCCGGAAACGAGTCCCTGGAGCGGGTGGTCGGAGGTCCCGCGAATCAGCTCCATGACGAGGTCGGCGGCACCGTCGCCCGACGACTCCAACGCGGCTCTGATCTCCGGCGCTTCCAGGAATCGACCTGCCGCTTCCTCGTGGTGACCGGGAATCGAATCGGCTTCCAGTTCCTCCATGGCATGAGAGAAGGCGTAGTGTCCCACGTCATGCAACAGGGCCGCCAGGCGGATCACAGGCAGGGCGGCCGCCTCACCTTCCTGCAATGCTGACAGCACGCCCTTCCGCTCGAGCGTCTCGATCGCCCGACCGG
>JBDGUY010000237.1:0-3017 GCA_039585935.1 Gemmatimonadota bacterium | reverse complement strand
GGGGAATGGTCATCCTCCAGGCGTTCAACGGAGCCGGCGACACGTGGACACCGACCTGGGTGAACCTGATCGCGTTCTGGCTGGTCCAGATTCCACTCGCCTGGGTTCTCGCGCATGTGGTGGGGATCGGACACGAGGGCGTGTACTGGGCGATCGCGGCCTCCTATTCGCTCTCCGCCGTGATCGGCTTAGTATTGTTCCGACGTGGAAAGTGGAAGCTCAAGCAGGTTTGATCTGTTCGAGGGCCTGAAGCTATCGATCCGCGACTCCCAGCCGAGGAATCGAGCATGTCGGCTGATCGACCCGGAGCTGTGCCCTATCTGAGCAAGTCCCTCTTCGCCGTTTGGACCATCGTCCTCTGCGCACTCTCGCTGCCCTCGTTCGCCTCCGGACAGGAAGCAACGGAAGCCGCCAGGGACAGCTCCGCTGCCACCGATTCGGCGGCCGCCGCCGATTCCGCGGACGAGAATTCGATCGACAAGTTCCTCGAGGGCTTTCGCCTGTACGGTAGCCTGCGCGCTCAGGGCGTCACCTACGAGGGTGCGACCGAGATCCAGGGAAACGCGTCCCGGGTCGGTTTCCGGCTGACGCGAGATTTCCTCGACTCCGGCATTCAGGTGTTCGGTCAGGTGGAATTCGGCATTCGTCTGATGCAGAATTTCACGAACTTCAACGTCAGCGAGAACCAGACTGGTTTTGGCAGACTCGAGCCGGGATCGAAGGAGGATGCCATCTACACCCGGCTCGGATTCGTGGGATTCGACTTCGGTGATTACGGAATTCTCCAGGCCGGCAAGCAGTGGAGCACCTATTACGATGTGGCGGGCTACACCGACAACTTCTTCGTGTTCGGCGGCTCGGCGAGCGGCACGTACACGCTGCAGTCCGACGGAGGTGGCTCTGGAACGGGTCGGGCTGACAAGACCTTGAGCTACCGGAACCGGCTCGGTGGTTTCGTGCTCGGCGCCCAGGCACAAATGGAGGCCAACAAGCTCACCGGTCTCGGCAGCCTCGGAGGCTCGGCCCAGTATCGATTTCCGGTGGGCCTGACTCTGGGCGTCGCGGGCAACTATTCCGACATACCCGAGGTGATCTCCGAGAGCATTCTCGGCGCGGATGATCACGGCACGGCGATCGTGTTCGGCGCAAAGCTTGAGCGCCCCCGCCTCTTCCTCGCCGCCAACTACTCGATCCAGGAATCGCATGACGCCAGCACCGTCGATTCCGTTACCGTCGCATATGGTGGTCGGGGGGTGGAAGCATTCGGATATTACGAGATCAGCCGGCGATTCAGAGTGTCCGGAGGATTCAATTTCTTCGACCCGGACGCGCTCGAGCCGATTGACCCGGATTTCCGCGAACGCTATGGCGTGCTCGGAGGCGCGTACTACCTCAACTCGCAGACTCTGATATACGCCGAGTGGAAGATCGAGGACTCCGTGACCCCGCGTGGCCAGCGACTGCCGAACGTGTTCGCGCTCGGCCTCAGGCTGGACTTCGGCCTGCCCGAGATGCAGCGCAACGACGCGCCGCCTTTGCGCTTCCCGGAGTCGCACGAACAGTAGCCGATTCTCGGTACGTAGATTTGCGGCCGAGCTTCACCAGCAGTCTGAGATCGACTTCAGTGTCCATTGGTGTTTCGTACATGACACATGCGACGCTTCTTACATTAGCCTTTGGTCCAATACCGAGTCAGGACGGATATGAATAGACTATTCTTGATCCTATTCAAGCGTCAGTAGGGCTTCGCACCGCGCCGGAGATTCGGATACCGCCGTTCCAAAACCTGGAGGAGCAGAAAATGCTGCATTCTCGTTGGCTTCCCCGCCTCGCGGGAGCCTTGATGATCCTCGGCTTCGCGACGACCGCCGTGGCGCAGGATCGTCCGAACATTCTCGTCGTCTGGGGCGATGATATCGGCCAGTCTAACATCTCGTACTACACTCGTGGCCTGATGGGATACGAGACGCCCAACATCGATCGTATCGCCAACGAGGGCATGGCGTTCACCGACTACTACGGTGAGCAGTCCTGCACCGCGGGTCGCTCTTCGTTCATCATGGGGCAGAGCGTCTTCCGGACCGGTCTATCGAAGGTCGGCCTGCCGGGCGCCAAAGAGGGCATGCAGCCCGAGGACCCGACGATCGCCACCGTGCTCAAGGCGCAGGGATACGCGACCGGCCAGTTCGGGAAGAACCACCTGGGCGACCGGGATGAGATGTTGCCGACGATGCACGGGTTCGATGAGTTCCTCGGCAACCTGTACCACCTGAACGCCGAGGAAGAGCCGGAGAACGAGGACTATCCGACGGACCTGGTGCTGGCGGACGGACAGACGTTCGCCGAGAGATACGGCCCGCGTGGCGTCATCCACTCCTGGGCCAATGGCGACGGAACGCAGCGCATCGAGGACACGGGCCCGCTGACGAAGAAGCGTATGGAGACGGTGGACGACGAGACCTCGGATGCCGCAATCCGGTTCATCCGCGACGCGGTGTCGCGTGGCGAGCCGTTCTTCGTGTGGTGGAGTGGAACGCGCATGCACTTCCGGACGCACGTGAAGGCGGAGCTGCGCGGGATTTCGGGGCAGGATGAGTACTCCGACGGCATGGTCGAGCACGACATGCACATCGGGAAATTCCTTGCGCTGCTGGACGAGCTCGGAATCGCGGACAACACGATCATCTTCTACTCGACCGACAACGGCCCGCACATGAACACCTGGCCGGATGCCGCGATGACGCCGTTCCGCGGTGAGAAGAACACGAACTGGGAAGGCGGCTGGCGCGTTCCGGCAATGGTCCGCTGGCCGGGCATGATCGAGGCTGGCTCGGTCAGCAACGAGATCGTGCACCACATGGACTGGTTACCGACCTTCGCGGCAGCGGCCGGAAACCCGGACATCAAGCAGCAGCTTCTCGGTGGGCAGAGCCTCGGTTCCCGCAGCTACCGGGTCCATCTCGACGGCTACAACATTCTGCCGATGCTGACGGGCCAGACGGACGAAAGTCCGCGCC
>JBDGUY010000236.1:0-3018 GCA_039585935.1 Gemmatimonadota bacterium | reverse complement strand
GATGAAATCGCCCCGACGTACCAGACGGAGCCGCGCTGACCACTTCCCGCTGTCCACACTGCGGTACCCCCGTCGAGGGACCCGAGGACACCTGGTGCTGCCACGGGTGCGAGACGGCGGCCGCGATCATCAGGGGCGCGGGCCTCGAACGCTACTACGAAGAGCGATCCGAGTACGCGCCCCGTCCGGGCCCGGCTGGACGCGGGTGGGAGTCCGTGCCGGTAACGACCCGCGCGGATGGGACTACCGAAGTGCGCCTGGTGGTGGACGGACTCCGGTGTGCCTCGTGCGTGTGGGTGACCGAGCATCTGCTGCAGGCCACCCCCGGCGTCGAAGAGGCAACGGTGAGCTACGCCACCGGGCGCGCGAGCCTCCGGTGGGACCCGGAGGCAGTGGACCTCGGAATTCTGGCCGGGAAGATCGCGGCACTCGGGTATCGGCCACGGCTGCTTGGAGAGGAAGGGAAGCCTGACCGGGACCTGCTGATCCGGCTCGGTGTCGCTGTGTTCTGCGCCATGAACATCATGATGCTGTCGGTGCCGCTGTACCTGGGCTGGATCACCGATCTCGAGCCGCGCTACGAAGCGCTGTTTCGCTGGGCCTCGCTCCTGCTCGCCACGCCAGTGGCCCTGTGGTGTGCCGAGCCGTTCTTCTCGGGCGCGATCCAGGGCCTGAGGAACCGGGTCCTGCACATGGACCTGCCGATCGCGATCGCGATTACGGTTCTGTACGGGCACGGTTTGATCGCGACTTTCGTAGGGGCCGATACCTATCTCGACTCGCTGGCCATGCTGGTCGCGTTGTTGCTGGCCGGGCGAATGCTCGAGGGACGCAGCCGCCGTCGGGCAGCGGAAGCCGCTTTGTCACTCGCTGCCTCCGTGCCGGCCACGGTCCGCCGGAGAACGGAGACCGGCATCGAAACAATCCCTGCCGACGATCTCGCGCCGGGGGACCTGATCGATGTTGGTGCGGGGGAAGAATTCGCCGCCGACGGGATCGTGGCAGAGGGTGCAGGGTCGGTCCGGATGGCCCTGATTACCGGCGAGGCGGAACCGGTCGCCATGGGAGTCGGAAGCGAGGTGGTCGCGGGCTCGACCCTGCTGGATGGTACGCTCACCGTCCGGGTGGAGCGCGTCGGCTCGGAGACGACCCTGCAGCGCATGGCGGCCGCGCTGCGCACGGCTGCGGACCGGCCGGTGCGGCTCACCTCCACTGACCGGATTGCGCCTTGGTTTACGGGGGCGACGCTACTCGTGGCGACGATGACCGCCGCCGGCTGGCTGCTGGCCGGAAACAGTTCCACGGCGCTGAGCGCCACCGTAGCCGTTCTCGTCGTCGCCTGCCCCTGCGCGCTGGCCCTGTCCCGACCGCTGGCCTCGGCAGCCGGGCTCGGCGCCGCCGCGCGTCGCGGGCTGATGTTCCGCTCTGCGGACGGACTGCTCGAGCTGGACGAGGTGCAGACGGTGGCGCTCGACAAGACGGGCACGGTCACGCAGGGCGAGCTTACCGTGGTGAGTGGGGACGACGAGATCCTGCGTCTCGCCGCCGGTCTCGAGCGATTCAGCATGCACCCGATCGCCCGGGCGATCGTGGCGGAGGCCGTGGAGCGCGGCATCCCGCTGCCGAAGGGCGAGGATGTGCGGGAACAAGCCGGGCGCGGAATCTCCGGCCGTGTCGACGGGCGGGACTGGCGACTCCTGGCCGGCAGTCCGGGAGAGGTCGTCCTGCATGGGGACAGCGGAGAGTTCGGCCGAATCGTGCTGGGAGACGTGGTGCGTCCGGACTCGGCGGAAGCGGTTTCCCTGCTGCTCGAACAGGGACTGGAGGTGGTTCTCCTGTCCGGCGACCACGAGGCCGTGGCCCGTCGGATCGCGGACCAGGCCGGAATTCCTGAAGTCGCGGCGAGGGTAGATCCGGAAGAGAAGGCGGACTGGATGCGCAGCCGGCAGGCAGCGGGGAATCAGGTCGCGTTCGCGGGCGACGGCCTGAACGATGGGCCCGGTCTCGCGGCCGCAGATGTCGGCATCGCCATGGGCACGGGCGCCGCCAGCAGCGTGCTCGTGGCGGACGGAGTGATCTCCAACTGGTCCCTGATGCCTCTGGTAGCCGGATTCCGTGCCGCGAGCGCTGCCAGCCGGGCGATTCGCTGGAATCAGGTTCGATCGATAGGCTACAACATCGTTGCGGTGAGCGCCGCAGCGGCCGGCCTGATCAATCCGCTGATCGCGGCGATCCTCATGCCGGCGTCGAGCGCGATGGTGATCTGGGGCGCTTCACGCGTGGAAGCGTCGATGGAGAGAGTGAAGGCATGAATTCCATCTTCTTTCTTGTCCCCCTCGCCCTGATCCTGGGCGGGATCTTCGCCTTCCTGTTCATCCTGGCGGTCCGGGACGGACAGTTCGACGACCTGGACGATCCGCCCGAGCGGATCCTGCACGACTGAGTCAGTCTGCGGCTCGGAATTTCAACGCTCGCGCTTTGCTTCGGCGCGGTACCGCTGACCGCCCAGGAAGTCGAGACCGACATGCTGAATGAGACCCCGGGTAGTAGTCCGTGACGACAATCACACCTGATCGTCCATCCATTGTGTCGCGACGACGTCCGCTTTCGTGGCTGCTCGGGACGATCGTGCTGCTCGGAGGTGTCGCTCCGCAGGCTCGGGCACAAGCGGCACAGGAAGACGCCAAGCCCTCCCTGTTCGATCCGAATGTCGATTTCCGTCTGCGCATGGAGCAGGATTGGGATTCGCGTCAGGGTGATGGCAGCGAACTCGATGACCGGTTGCGGCTGCGATTCCGGCTGCGAGCCGGCCTCCGCGTGAACATCAGCGACCGGTGGTCGGCCCGCGTGCAGGCGCGCAGCGGGCCGCACAAGTCACAGCAATCCCCACACATCACGATCTACGACTTCGACGGCGGCGCCAACGGACCGTACGAATTCAACTTCGACTACTGGAATCTGTCCTACCGGACGGAGAACCTCGAGGTCTGGGCCGGTCGGAACGAACTCTCGTTCCTG
>JBDGUY010000235.1:0-3512 GCA_039585935.1 Gemmatimonadota bacterium | reverse complement strand
CTGCGGGATCGAGCGCTGATGGAGATTCGGCGGAGCGATTCTGGAAAGGGTCTCCAGACGTTCGCGGTGGCCTGAGCAGTCGTCCTACGCAGTACTTCCGTCGGTTGGCGGCGCTACGATCAGGGTGTCGCGTCCACCTCCAATAACAGCTCGGATCGGCACTCCGTGTCTTCCCGCCAGTCGAGCTCGCGCGTATCTCCTCTGTCGACGCTGCCGCCGATTCGGATTCCGCCACTTCCGTCCCGCACTTCGACGAAGTCGATCCGACCGGCCGGCGTAGCGGCCGCGTCGAGATAGGTGAGGACCTGTTTTCCGGATCCGCCCTCGTAGCGGTGGAATTCAGACCATACAGGCTCGTATCCGCCCTCGGCTCGGAATCGGGCGAGGAAGAACAGAGAGACCGCCCGTCCGCTCGGGGGAGGAGCATCGAGCTGGTCGCCGATGAGATACGTAGCCGCGAAGGCCGGAGTGAGATCTCCGCTGCGCAAGATACGGACGGCTCTCGCCGCCGCTGCGCATGAGTTGCTCGGCGAGGATCGGGCTGTACGTGCGCATACGGTTGTCCAGCGATTCGACTGGATATGAAGACGGTTCGTCAGGTCCCCCGCTCGATGCGAAGGCGAATGCCCGGAAGGGAGCGGCAGACCCGACGGGAACGAGTGCCTGACCGGTCGCGACCGGGAGACAGGCATCATTTGGCAACGTGCTCGATCCGTCCAACACGAGACTTCCGATCCGCCGACCCGCGGCATGCAACTCCAGTTCACGTCCGGGCGCCATGAATGCACTGTCGAATCGTGCTGACCAGCCGGCATCCGGACTCTCCGGCAAGCCGAGCGGAGCAAGGCTGTCCTCGAGGAGCCGCGCGACAGGAACTGCCCGCGATACGCCGTCAGAGGGGTCGATCCGCACGACGAACAGCAACGGTCCGTCGGGCAGAGGCGTAGGCGGAGCTTCCACTTCGCCCTGCGCGACAACCTCAGGCGGCGGTTCCGGCGCCGGATTCTCGAGCCTGAAGTCCGCGCCGCCCCACTCGACGTCACATCCGGTGACGGCGAGCAACAGAGACGGAAACAGAACGGCCCTGGCGATGGCTCTCGAAGGCCCTAGATGAGTCGGGACGGTGCTGTAGATTGTAGATTCTCCAGGCCAGTCGGGGACGTGTAAGTCGACGGCCGGAAGCTAGAGCAGGAATCGGGACCGATCAACCTTCGGGTTTACCGTGGGTGCAGTGCCTGACGGTCCGACCACCCTGAACCGGGATGAAGAATTGGCGCCAGTCGGACTGTTCCATCACGAAGCATGCAGTCGCCACGACACCGGATGGGGGCACCCCGAGCACCAGGGTCGACTCCGGGCCGTCGTCCAGAAGATGGCCCGTTCGCTGCCTGACCTGCACGGCTTCATCGAGCCCGTCGAAGGGACGCCGCTTGCCGAGGATCTCCTCTCCCTGGTTCACACACCGGAGCTGATCCAGACCGTTAGACGGGCAGTGGATCGCTCCCAAATCAACGGCGAAATCGTGCGAATCGATGCCGACACCGTTGTCTCGGCCGGTTCGTGGGACGCGGTCCTGGCCGCTTCAGGCTGTGCCGTCGATGCGATCCGCGCCGTTACGGCTGAGCGATTCACCTCGGCATTCTGTGCGGTCCGCCCGCCCGGGCACCATGCGACACCCGACACTGCAATGGGCTTCTGCCTGTTCAACAGCGTGGCGATCGCTGCCAGGGTCGCGATTAGCGAAGGCCTGTCCAACAAGGTCCTGATCGTCGACTGGGACGTTCATCATGGAAATGGGACTCAGGACGCCTTCTACTCGGACGGCTCCGTGTATTATCTGTCCATGCACCAGAGTCCGCATTACCCGGGGACAGGTTCTGCTGCCGAGCGAGGCAGCGGTCCGGGAGCGGGTACGACTCGTAATCTTCCGATGCCACCCGGACTTCCGGCGGAACGATATGTGGACACGCTCCTCGAGGCGGTGGACGACGCGGCCCAATTCGCTCCCGATCTGGTGCTGATTTCGGCCGGCTTCGACGCGGCTGACGGCGATCCACTCGGCGGATTCACGCTCGAGCCTATGCACTTCCGGCAACTGACGCTCGAAGTCTCCCGTCGCACATCGGCGAGCGCGGCGGGGCGGCTCGTGTCCGTCATGGAGGGTGGATACGATCCGGTGTCGCTGGGCACGAATGTCGACACGCATCTCCGCGCCCTTGTGGAAGCGGCGACCGGAGCGCCTCCCGACTCTAACCAGGTGGAGATCGACGAATGAACTTGAGCTGGGAGAAACTGTCGCTGCGCCCGGAGGTTCCGTTCCGGATCAGCAGGTCGGTCCAGGAGCGAGCGGAAAGGGTCTGGGTGCGGGTTGAATGGGATGGAGTCGAGGGGTGGGGTGAGGCGGATCCATCTCCATACTATGGTGAATCCGCAGAGTCCGTCTCCGACGCGCTCGAGCGCATGCGCCCCGTACTCGCTTCAGAGCCGGATCCGGATCACCTGGAGGCGATTGAAGGTCGACTCCTCGAGACGGTTCCCGGAAACGGTTCAGCGCACGCGGCAGTCTCGGCGGCGCTGCACGACCTGTTTGGCAAGCGAGCGGGAATGCCTGTATGGCAGCTGCTGGGACTCGATCCCGAAGCTGCACCGCCAAGCTCGTTCACGATCGGGATCGACGAACCGGCGGCCATGGCGGAGCGGGCGCGGGCAATGTCCGGATGGCCCATCCTCAAGATCAAGCTCGGAACGGAGCGAGACCGGGAGATGATCGAAGCGATTCGGGCAGCGGATGATTCCCGCAGGCTTCAGGTCGATGCAAACGCTGCCTGGACGCCTGAAGAGGCAATCGAGAATATCCAGATGCTCGCTGAGCTCGGGGTCGAGATGGTCGAACAGCCTCTTCCGCCGGGCGAACCGACAGCCTGGAAACAGGTCCGCGACAATTCTCCGATTCCGATCTACGCCGACGAGTCGTGTATTCATGCGTCGGATGTACCGGGACTGGCGGGCCTGGTGGACGGTGTGAACATCAAGCTGGCCAAGTGTGGTGGAATCCGGGAGGCCTTGCGGGCCGTGCACACGGCTCGGGCGTGCGGGCTGGAGGTCATGTTCGGCTGCATGCTGGAGAGCACGCTCGGGATCGCGGCGGCCGCTCACCTGGCTCCGCTGGCAGACCGTCTCGACCTCGACGGTGCTGCTCTGCTGGCCGAGGATCCGTTTACGGGACCGTCAGTTCGGGACTCCAGGCTCTACCTGGGCCCGGAGCCCGGCCTTGGCGTCCGCCTTGCCTGACGCTTGACCATGAGATGGCCCTCGATTCGCGTCCGAAGATGGGTCGCGCTCGGCTTGCTGTTCGGCGCACAGCCCGTCGCAGCGCAGACGGTACGCGGCCTTGTCGAGCAGGCCGATGGCGTACCTATCTATGGCACGTTCATCATGCTCGAGGACTCTTCCGGCGTTGTGTCCAGCCGCGTCCTGTCGAGCGAGTCCGGTACTTTCCGCATCGCGGCGCC
>JBDGUY010000234.1:0-3063 GCA_039585935.1 Gemmatimonadota bacterium | reverse complement strand
TCGACCCCGAGTCGAATCGATTCGAGCTGCTGTCGGGCGATCGGCCGTCCCTCGCATGGGAAAATCAGTTGGCGGAGGACCCGATTCCCACGGTCGAGGCGATCGAGGTCGAGCCGGTAAGGCTGCCGATTCCACTGTTGTCGATTCCGCTGTTCCTCGCGGCCCTGGCGCTGCTGATCGCGGCGCTCCTGGACCGCAGGCGGTCGCTGTCATTCGCCGGCGCACGAATACTGCTCGTGCTGGGACTGCTGGTCGGACCGATCGCGCAGACGGCAGTCGCGATGCCGGGTTCTGCCGGCCGCGTGCCCTCAGAGCGGCAGGCTCGCAGGGTCCTCGCGGGCCTGCTGCCCAACATCTACCGGGCGCTCGAGTACCGCGATGAGTCGGCGATCTATGATCGGCTGGCCGTCAGTGTGACCGGTGAGACCCTGACGGATGTATACCTCGAACAGCGACGCTCGCTCGAGATCGAAGAACGGGGCGGCGCGCAGGCGCGGGTGGAGGCGGTAGAAGTGCTGGAGGTCGACGACGTACAGGAACTGGACAGCGGTTTTCGAGCCCACGCGATCTGGCACGTGGGAGGAATGGTCACCCACTTCGGACACCGCCACTTCCGTCAGAATCGCTACGAAGCGCTGGTCGGCGTGGTGCCGGTGGATGGGGTGTGGAAGATCGACGGAATCGAAGTGCTGGAGCAGGAGAGAGTGCAATGAAGTGGCTGAAGGAACCGCTGTTGCAGTTCGTCCTGCTGGGAGCGGCACTGATGCTCGTCTACTCCCTGACATCAGATGCATTCGCTGATGACACCTCGAAGCAGATCACGATGGGTGCCGACGATATCGAGCTGCTCGCCGCGACCTGGGAACGCCAGTGGCAGCGACCGCCCACCGAGACCGAGCTGCGGGGCCTGGTAGACGCCCGCATCCGCGAGGAAGTGCTGTATCGGTCGGCGCAGTCGATGGGGCTCGATCGGAATGACGTCGTGGTCCGGCGTCGGATGGTCCAGAAAATGGAGCTGCTGTCGCAGGACCTGGCGACGCTCACCGATCCGCCGGAGGAAGAGCTCCAGGCGTTCTTTCAGGAAAACCAGGAGGACTACCGGGTGCCTCCTCGCGTCAGCTTCAGGCACATCTATTTCAACCTGGACAGCAGAGGCGTCGCAGGGGCGGACTCCGCCGCCCGGGCCCTCCTCGAACGGCTACGCTCGACAGATCCGGATGAGATTGACGTATCGACACTGGGGGATCGGTTCATGCTCGCCGCCGAATATACGCTCCGTACCCCGATCGAGCTGCAACAAGCGTTCGGCAGCCAGTTTGCCGAGGAGGTGTCCGAGCTCGAGCCGGGCTGGCACGGACCGGTCGGTTCGGGCTACGGGACTCACCTCGTCGAGGTGACGGAGCGCGTCGAGTCGGGGATCCCCGAGTACGGGCAGGTTCGCGAGCGAGTGCTCGTGGAGTACGAGCGAACGCGCAGAGATCGTGCGAACGAGCTACTGTTGGAGGGTCTGAGCGCCGATTATTCGATCGAGATCGACGAAGAGGCGATCAAGGTCCGGTCTCTGGAAAGCATCACCGGACGGGGTGGCTGAGCAGGCGGCTCGCAGAGCTGTAAGCCGCCTTGGAGCGCCGGGCTGTATCCCGCATTGGAGAATTCCATGATGTCCCTTCGTGCATCGTCGCGCTGTCGCACCTCGTCGTCATTCGTCATGGGGACGGCTGCCGTCCTGTTGAGCGCATTGACCGCGACAGCGCAGGATACTCCGGCTCCGGGGTCGTGTGATTTCTCAGACCTCCCCGGAATCGTCTGGTGGGGCACGGAACCGCAGATGCCGATCGAGCGCTTCGTGTCCTACCTGGCGCCGGTGTTCTGGCACTCCCCGGACGAACCCGAAATGGAGGGGAGGAGCGGGGTCGACATCATGGTGCCGGAAGCCCTCCCGTTCCAGGAGGCCGAGGGCCCGGTCGTGTACTACCAGCTCAAGGAGATCCAGGCCCGCCCCGACGGGGCCGCGACGGCGTACGTGCAGGATGATCAGGCGCGTGGCGAATCATTGATCGACCTGATGCACGTCGCGCTGGGACGCCTCGACTTCTATGCCTACTACTCCGACGAAGTGGGGGTCGGTGCGCACAAGCACGACATCGAGCCCGTCGAGTTCAAGTTCGGCGTCGCGCGCAGCGATTCCAACTGGGCGCGGGAGAATGGTGTGCTGGACCGCTGCGCGGAACGCAACTACCTGGTGATGGTGTCACGCGTGACCGGCAAGGCACACGGAATCGAGTGGTTCTGGAACATCGTCGAGGTTGACGACAATACGAAGTTCCCGATGTACCTGTTCGTCGAGGAAGGGAAACATGCCCTGGGGACCGACAAGAACTCCGACGGATACTTCACGCCGAGCTACGATGTCAACGTCCGGGTCAACGACGCTTGGGGAGTGAAGGACATCATCCGCTCGGGCGGGTTGTTCACCGGCGGGTACGAGGCCTGGATGACCAAGGTGCGCCAGCCCGAGCACCGGGTATTTCCCCCGCTTCCGGACGACAGCCCGCTGCTGCCCGAGGGCCTTGAGAGGCAACCTGACTACGATCGAGGAAACGCGGTGTACGAGCTGCGAGTGCTGCCTAGCGGGGAAGAGGTCCAGGCATGGGACGAATCGCAGAAGTCCGAGCCGGATTTCCACGCACTGTATCCGTTCGTCAAGGACAAGGAAGTACCGGACTGGCCGGAGGTCGAGGAGCTGAGCGGCAGCAAGGGCGTAGACCAGGTCACCAATTGGCTGGAGGATGGAGCGACGAAGCGATCTCTCTCCATCGCGCTGTATGGAGACGGCAGCGGAGTCGGCTTCTCGTGGGTGTTCCCCCTGTTCATCGTCAAGAACCTGGAGATCCCGATGAGCGGCGGTTACCTGCTGCACAGGATGTACCTGAAGGGACCCGATCTCGGCGACTTCGGCTGGATGCTGCTGTACGCCAACTCCGCCTCGCGCTGGGTAGACACCTACTTCTCGGCAGGCGTCGAGTGGTATTCCGAAACCGACGATGCAGGTATCGTGGACAA
>JBDGUY010000233.1:0-3627 GCA_039585935.1 Gemmatimonadota bacterium | reverse complement strand
GACCTGGGCCGTTCCAACGACCCCAGCCCGATCGCAATTGGAACGCTCACGTTCTACTGGGGCCGGCGCCACGCTACCGCCTTGCAGTTTTCACCGTTCGAAGTCCGCGATGCGGGAAGCTTCGCGGAGCCGGTGCGGTTCGGAGGCACGCCCTTCCCTGCCGACCAGGAGGTGGTTTCCCGGTACCGGCTGCGAAACTTCCGGGCGGCGTATCTGTTCTCCCCCACGCTTCCGTCCCTGCTCGACGTGGGCCTGGGCGCGGACCTGGAATGGTCACAGACCACGCTGGCGCTGACCACGCCCGATGCGGCTCTGTCGGGGGAGATCAAGGAATCCATGCTGCTCCCGCTGGCGCATGCCCGCCTGGGACTCACTCCCTCGCGAATGTTCGACCTGACGGCGGAGCTTGCCGTGGCTGACTGGCTTGACGGAAGGGTCGCAGACCTCACACTCACGGCCGGATTACACTTCGGCCGACGCTGGGACGTACGGCTGGGCTACCGTCACCTGGCACGCCAGATAGACAGAGACCTGTTGTTCCACAAGGTGAAGCAGAGGGCAGAACGAGAGAAGGACATCGGACGCGCCCGTCTATACGTGCCCGATCTTCTTGTTTCGCTCCGGTGCGGCCTTGGGTGCCTGCAGCGGGCTCTCGGAACAGGCCTCGCGCTCGGAAGTCCATGCTTCTACTGCACCCTTCTGATGATCCTTGTGGGCCTCTATCGCCGGCTTCTCGGTGTCAAGCGGAATGGCCGGCAGCGGCTTCTGCGCCGTCATCCACACCGATGCGGCCAGCAGTGTCGCCGTGACTATCGTTCCCATCGGTTTCAGTGCGTCCATGTTGCCCCCTCGTGTCTCCCTCTATCGTCTTTCTGCCATGCTTCTGTCGGAACTTCTTCCTGTGTCCATCCGGCCTGTCTACCCTGGCAACGCGCGTGCCGGACTCTTTGTTTCTTCCTACGAGGTTGCTGCATCTAAAGTTGCAGACTCTTTCCGTCTTCATTGTCTTGGACACACCCGATCGGAAAAGGGATGCATCGTCCCAATAACGAACAAGCTGGGGGCTGCGTGAAACGGGAACGTAAGGGGCGGGCCACTGGACAATCACAGTTCCCGGAGCACACCATACGAGGTTCCGCATAGCCGCAAACAAGAGGACCCAAACCGTGGAGGCGGTTCAGCCATGGCCCTTCCCGATCTGCGCGATCAGGCGATCCGGCGGTCGCCCGAGGAGATGCTCGCCCACCTGCAAAGTTTCCATCTGGATCTCCGGTTCACGGCGGGAATCTGGTATTTCTCGCCGATGGACAGCCGGTTTCATGCGAAGTATGGAACCGATGTCGACCTGGAGGCCCGACTGGACCTGGCGGCGTCGCTGGCGGCCCGCGGCTATCCGCTGGCCGGTCTGGAGGCGCATTACCCCAACGAGGTGAACGAAGACAACCTGGAGATGTGGCTGGCCTTTGTGCGCGCTACGGGCATAAGGCTGGTCACGGTCATACCGCTTCTCTTCTACGATTCGCAGTTCGAGTTCGGCTCGTTGTCGAACCCGGATGCGAGTGTTCGCGCACGGGCCATCGAGCGAGCCCGGCTCAGCTTCGCCATGGCCAACCAGATCGAAGCCGACTTCTCTGTGGTGTGGGCCGGAATAGACGGCTATGAGAACCCGTTCGGCATCGACTTCCTGGCGGCCAGAGATCGATTTGTGGACGGTCTGGCCCAGGCCATGGACGGCGCGCCGGGTGTCCGGGTCGCTTTCGAGCCGAAGCCGTACGAGCCGCGTGGCCGCATTCTCTTCGGCCTCACTCCCGAAGGTGTCCTGCTCGGCAACCAGGTGGAGAGCCGCCTCGAGCACGAGAAGAACCGCCGTCTGCTGGCGGAGGGGCACGCGCTGGTCTGCATGAACCCGGAAGTGGGCCACGTGCTGATGGGATTCGAGGACCTGCCGTACGCCTTCTCCTGGCCGCTGTCCGAGGGTCGCCTGGCCCACACGCACTGGAACAGCCAGCCGCTGGGGAATTACGACCAGGATCTAAACGTCGGCGTCGTCGCCCCTGAGCAGCTTGAGGCGGGCCTCTACGTGCTCAAGATGCATGGGTATCAGGGTCACTTCGGGATCGACGTGAACCCCGAGCGCATGCCGGTGGAGGTGGCGCTGCAGAACTCCATAGATGCCATCCGCGCCGCCAACGATCGCATCGAGGGGCTGGATCACGAGGCGGTGCTGTTTGCGGCCAACCAACCGCAGGAAGCCCGGGGCTGGCTGGAAGCCCACCTGCTGAGAGCGCGGGCGCCGCGGCCCGAGATCCTGCCACCACTCGCCAGGCCCGACGGACTGTGAGCATGACCTGCTTGCTGGGGCTGGACGTCGGGACCTCGGGCGCGAAAGCGCTACTGACCGATGCTGTGGGCCGCGTTCTGGCCACCGCCTCCGAATCCTATCCTCTTCACACGCCCCGCCCGCTGTGGACGGAGCAGGATCCGGAGGCATGGTGGGAAGCCAGCGCGACGGCCATCCGCCACGTTCTCAGCGAGGGCGGAATCAGCCCGGGCGATGTATCGGGCGTGGGCCTGACCGGGCAGATGCACGGTCTGGTCTTGCTCGATTCCCGTGGCGCCGTGGTGCGCCCCGCCATCTTGTGGAACGACCAGCGGACGGCTCAGCAGTGCCGGACCATCACGGAACGCGTGGGCTTGGAGCGCCTTCTCCAGCTCACCGGCAATCCCGTGCTCCCGGGTTTCACGGCCCCGAAGATTGCCTGGGTGGCTGAGAACGAGCCCGAGGCCTTTTCGCGCAGCCAGTGCGTACTCCTGCCCAAGGACTACGTCCGCTACCGACTCACCGGAGAGCTTCGCTCCGATGTTTCCGATGCGTCGGGCACTTCGCTGTTCGATGTGGCGCACCGGCGCTGGTCTCCGGAGATGCTGGACGCGGTAGGCGTGCCGGCAGGCTGGATGCCGGAGGTGGTCGAATCGGCAGAGACGGGAGGAAGTGTCTCCGCAGCCGGCGCCGGGGCTACGGGGCTGCTGGAGGGGACGCTCCTTGCGGGTGGAGCGGGCGACCAGGCGGCGGGGGCCGTCGGCGTGGGAGCCGTCGCTCCAGGGACCGGTAGCGTGTCCGTGGGGACATCGGGCGTAGTCTTCGCTCCGACCGGCGAGTATCACGCCGACCCGGAGGGCCGGCTGCACGCCTTCTGTCACGCTGCGCCCGGTCGCTGGCATCTGATGGGGGTCATGCTGTCGGCGGCCGGCTCCCTGCAGTGGTACCACGACCTTCGTGAGCGCAGAGGCTCCGGCCATGGCCCGGGTAGCGCACCCGGCAGCGGACCCGGCGACGATTCTTTCGACCTGCTGCTCGAGGAGGCGTCCCGGGTGGCGCCGGGCTGTGAAGGCCTCCTCTTCCTGCCCTATCTGACCGGCGAGCGGACCCCGCACGCTGACCCGCTGGCCCGTGGCGCGTTCGTCGGCCTTACCCTGCGCCACCAAATGGAGCACATGACACGCGCCGTGCTGGAAGGCGTGGGATTCGGCCTCCGCGATTCGCTGGAGCTGATCCGGCAGTCCGGAGAGACACCCGGGCGGGCCCGGCTCACGGGGGGCGGCGCACGCAGCCCCATCTGGCGACAG
>JBDGUY010000232.1:0-3143 GCA_039585935.1 Gemmatimonadota bacterium | reverse complement strand
CGGACTCGTTACCGTTCAGTTTGTCCGGGAGCTGGCCATACGTCATGACGTAGAAGTCGTACGCCATATTCGTGGCGTCCGCATACTGGTCCTTGCACACCTTGCGTTCGATGTTGTTGAAGATCTCTACCGCGGCTTTCTTCTTCTTCTTGTCACTGAAGAGTTCGTCGATTTCGTATACAATCAAACCGGCCGTGGTGCCCGGCAGGTCACACTCGGCGGGTTTCTGCTTTCCGAACTGCGGCTCCGTCGGTGTCTGGGTCTCCTGCTCGCTGCAGCCCGCAAACAGGGCTACGAACAGGGCGAGGGCTCCAGCAGTAACGAACTTGCGCATACTGTCCTCCCGCACGAGGGGTTATATCGCGAGAGCCGCCCTTAGAGGGGGGCGGGCGGTCCCGCGGGCCGCCAACCGGATGCACGCCACAGAATGCCGTGACCGGCGGGTACGTCTCGAATCCCCGGGGTTTTTGAGTTGACGTTCGAAGTGATTCCGATCTGGTATATCTATCTATGACGGCAATTCCGGCGTCCCGATTTCCGGTTGACGTACCCGTCGAATGGGACCGTTTGTACCAGACACGGGAACTTCCGTCCCACCACGGCGAGCCTCGATCGGCGTGGTGGGGACGGGTCGCCGAGCAGTCTGACGACCATATCCCGCTCTTTTACAACAGGTTCGGCTACTCTTCCCTGTCTGTGGACGAGCGGCTGAACGAGCGTTGAAGTCGCACCTCGCGTGCCATTCTCATGAAATTGTCTGGATTACGGGTCGCAACAGGCTTCGGGTCAGGGGCGCCCGCCCGGATTCCACTCCAATCTGGGACCGTTCGCGAGGACCTGGACCGCCTCGAAGGCTAAGTCGATAACGGCCTCGAGGTGCTCGAAATCGATGCGCTCGATTTCATCGTCGGGGGAGTGGTAGTCAGGGTGCAGGCCGAAGGACGAGAGGGTGTGGGCCGGAATGCCGATCCGGGCGAACGCGATGTTGTCACTGCGCTGGTAGAAGCTCTGACCGGGCCTCGGATCGGGGTCGATCGCGAGACCAGCGTCCGTGAATCGCGACCCCATGGTGCTTCGTTCGTACCCGGTCAGCCACAGGCGCCCCGGGCCGATGGCGCTGTCCGGGCGGCCGATCATCTCGAGGTTCAGGTCCGCAACGGTGGAGTCCAGCGGTACGGCAGGGTGATCGATGTACCACCGGGTACCGAGCAGTCCCAGCTCCTCGCCTGCCATGGCGGCGAACACGACGGTTCTCCGGGGCGGATCCTGCGCAGTAGCTCGTGCGATCTCGACCAGCGCGGCCACTCCCGACGCATCGTCGTCGGCGCCGTTGTAGATCGAGTCTCCGTCCACGGCCCGCCCGATTCCCACGTGGTCGAAGTGCGCGGTGACGAGGACGTATTCGCCGGCAAGCTCCGGGTCAGAGCCGCGCACCAGTCCGATCACGTTCTTCTCGACGGTGCGTTCGGTTGGCGGCAGGGAGTCAAAGCCGGACCACGAAGACAACGTCGGCCGTCTCCGGCCGTTCGAGCGGGTGACGATGCGAAGCGGAATTCGCTGGAAGAACCCGCTGTCGCCGGCTGCCTCGAGCCCCGCCAGTTCGAACTGCCCGGCGATCAGCCGGGCCGCGATTCGGGAGCCCTCGGATCCGGCGCGCCGCCCCTCGAGCGAATCCGCCGCCAGCACCGAGATGAGCCAGCGCGCGTCGGCCGTGGCCGGTGGATTCGGGTCCGGTGGCGGCGACTGCTGCTCCGGTGCGCAGCCGACGAACAGCAGAAGGCACAGGCCGACCGGGATCGATCTTCGCGGTATCAGAGTATCCCTCCAGGGACTGGCTATCGGGTGCCGTTGGATCACAGAATGCGACTGCAAGAATGATTCGCGCTGACTGACGGACTTCCAGCAGCCACGATGGCGAGCGGAATATGACTTGCTCAGTCAGGGCGGCGGAAGTAGCGGGTCCTTTTCCTCAGCACGCCGTTTCGGGCAAAGACCTGGGGCGAAAGTACTGGATATTGGGTCACTTCGGTGACTCCCGAGGAAGAAGACAGAACTCGCGACGGCGAACGAGGTCGAACCGCGCCGGGCGATCAAATGCGGCAATGAGGTGTGGAATGCGACGATCAGTTCAGGGTTTACTTGGAGTGCTGGCGGTTTGCGCGGCGTCTTCCTGCGGCGACTCCACGGCCCCGAACCAGGCGCCCACGGCAGCAATCGGTTCACCGGCTTCGGGTTCTTCTGCCTTCTCGGGTGACCCCGTGACGTTCCAGGGATCGGCGAATGATCCGGAAACCGGCGTGCTGTCAGGTAGCGCCCTGACCTGGCGATCCAGCCTCGACGGCACGCTGGCCACGGGCGCAAGCCATACGACTTCGAGTCTCTCCAACGGATCTCACACGATCACGCTGACCGCGATGGATCCCGCCGGGGGGTCCGATACGGCGCAGATAGCGATCGACATTACCGACAATCAGCCTCCCGCTACGACAATCACGGCCCCGCTCGATGGGGCGCAGTACCTCGCCGGCACGGAGATCGAGTTCAGCGCCACTGCGACGGATCCTGAGGACGGGTCTCTGAGCGGGGGAGCTTTTTCATGGTCCTCCGATCTCGACGGGGAGTTGGGTACCGGATCCGAGATCGTGACGACGGGTCTCTCCGTCGGATCGCACACGGTCATGCTTACCGCAGCTGACAGCCGGGGCCTGGAGGGTACTGACGGGATCACCGTGACCGTGGGAGCCAATGGCGTGCCGACGGCATCGATCACGCAACCCGCAGACGCCGCGAGCTTTGAAGAGGGAGAGACGATCACGTTTACCGGCTCGGCCACGGATGCCGAGGACGGTGACCTGACCGGAACCGCGCTCACCTGGAGCTCCAGCATCGACGGGACGTTCGGGAGCGGAGAATCGACTGCGACCAGCGGACTGGGCGTGGGTGCCCATGTCATCACTCTGTCGGCGCGGGACGCGCAATCTCAGACCGGCACGGCCACCGTATCGATCGAGGTTACTCCCCAGGGGCCCGACTCCTTCGAGTCAGACGACACCAGTGCCGAAGCGACGGTGACATCTTCCGGGGAAATCCAGGCTCACAACATCAGTCCGGCGACGGACGAGGACTGGATCGAGTTTACTCTG
>JBDGUY010000231.1:0-3161 GCA_039585935.1 Gemmatimonadota bacterium | reverse complement strand
CGCGAAGAGCGTCGTGGTAGGAAAGGACGGGATCGTCATCGGAGATATCTCGACCCAGGACGCGATTGTCGCGGGACGGGTCAATGGAAGTGTAACCGCCGAAAGTCGCGTGGAGCTCCAGTCCTCCTGCCGGATTGAGGGAGATATTCGGAGCCGGCGTGTCAAGTTGGATGAAGGCGGCCAGATTGACGGTTCACTTCACATGGGCGCGAAGATTCAACAGAAGTCAGAGGGGCGTGCCAAAGCGGCCGAGACGGCGAAGACAAGTGCACCTCAGACTGCTTGACGGACGGCACTCAAGTTCTGTAACTCGTTATAATATGGAGATTTATGGTGTTTGAGCGTCGGTTGCTTCTAGTTGTGTTCGGCTATCATGGCCTGAAATCGACACATCCGACGTTCGGAGAGTTATCCACACGATATCCTCACACGATCCGGGCCCGATCTGGACGGGCAGGCCGCCTCCGTTGATTGTTCAACTGCTCCTGTTTGCGGTCGGGCTTACTTCCCTGACTCTGGGCGCCGATTGGCTGGTGACGGGTGCCGCTCGCGTCGCTGCCCAGCGAGGGGTGAGTCCGTTGATGGTCGGGCTCACAATCGTAGCCTTCGGCACATCCGCGCCGGAACTGGTCGTTTCCAGCGCCGCTGCCCTGCGCGGCGAGTCCGGATTGGCGATCGGCAATATCATGGGCTCCACGGTGGCGAACGTCGGCCTGATCGTGGGGCTGGGCGCCCTGATCAGGCCGATCGCGGTACACCGGAGGCTGATTCGTACCGAATCGCCGTTGCTGATCGGTTTCCTCGCAGCCGTCCTGTTGCTCGCCGCCGACGGATATGTCGATCGAGTGGACGGGATGTTGCTCCTGTCGGGCTTCGGCTTCTACCTCTACTACCTGTTCCGCTGGGGCCATGCTTCCGCGGGTACCGACGAGGTGCTGTCAGCGGAGGTGGAGACCGCGAAGACCAAGGGAAACCCCGAGGGCCGTCGTCCGTGGCTCAACTGGGCACGGGTATTCCTGGGAATGCTTCTTCTGCTGATCGGAGCGAACTGGCTCGTCGACTCAGCGGTCGTGATCGCGCGCGTATTCGATGTTCCGGAAGAGGTCATCGGGGCGACACTGGTCGCCGTGGGCACGTCCGTACCGGAGCTCGCTTCCACGCTGGCGGCGGCGATCCGCGGCCTGGGCGACATCGCCATCGGCAACGTGATCGGATCCAACATCTTCAACCTGGGACTCGTGCTCGGAACGGCGTCGGTGATTCACCCCCTCGGGCTCTCGCGCTTCGCGATCCAGGCCGAGGTTCTGCCTGCGCTGGCATTTTGTCTGCTCCTGATTCCACTCGCCTATACCGGGGCTCGTGTAAGTCGCGCCGAAGGTGGCCTGCTGCTGGCGGGCTACGCCCTGTTCATATTCAGTGTTCTCTGAAACCACATCCGACTCAACCCCCTCCCGCTATACGCTCCACGGTAGTAAAGTAATCCCGTAAAGCCCACAAGACTCGCCGTGTGAACGTCGATCATGCCGACGGTCCGTTGCCCGCGGGAGGAATGAATGCCATCGACCGTGAAGTTGAGCAGTAAACACCAGATCGTAGTTCCGCGCGAAGCGCGCGAGGCACTCGGGTTGCGACCGGGAGACCGGCTCCTGGTGAGCGTGCGTGACGACGGAGTAATAGAGATGCGGCGCAGGCCTGAGGATCCGGCCGGTGAACTCGAAGGGATCCTGCTCCTGATCGCCGATTCGGACGAAGAACGTCAGCTGTGGCCGGAGGCGCACTGTGAGTGAGTCAGCGCGATTCGAGGAGCTCCTGCAGGACCATGACCTCGTACACCTCGATGCCAGCGTACTGGCACTTCATGCGGCGGCCGTGCCAGGGACGCTTCCCCTGACGCGGTCCCTGTTCCGTGCAATGGAGACCGGACAGGTGTCGGCGCAGACTTCTGCTCTCAGCCTGTACCAGCTATTGGTCGAGTCGTATCGAAGGGGAGAGGAGTCTACGGCGACCCGAATCGAGCAGCTGATCGGATCAATTCCCGGACTTCGTGTGATTCCGCTGGACGGTCGCATCGCGAGACAGGCGGCCCAGGTCCGCGCTCAGATCGGAGGTCGGGTCGAACGATCCGTGCAGCTCGCTACGGCGCTGTCGGAGGGTGCGGACCTCTTCCTTGCCCAGCGCTCCTCACTGCGGAGGGTAGCCGGGATGGCCGTTGAGTCTCTTGACGCCCTGCATCCGGCCGAAACGGTTGATACGCCTGATCCCATCTGAGTATCGGGCTCCCCGATCAGTCCCCGGCGTCGAGAGGTCGAAACAGAAGCCCGGATGGAATCTTGGGCTCGTAATACGTCGACTTGGGCGGCAGTCGACGGCCGAGAGATGTGACGCGCCATACGGCATCCTGCTCGACGGCGGGAAGCAGAAAAGCCGCACCTTCCTCACCTGCCGCGACGACGGCCTCCGACGCATCCCGATAGTACGCGAGCCGTCCATCGTGAGCCGCCGCGTCCGCATCCTGGCCAAGGATTCCTTCGATCACGACGCGATCCAGGACTACGCTCGCAATCGAAGCATCGGCCTCGTCGAGACCTGCCGCCGCAGTCGCTCGGGCATTCGGTCGAAGTTCCCACGCCTTTCCATTCGAGAACAGAACGATCACATCGTGCTCCTGGGCGAATCGCGCGGCCGCAAGGGGATCCGAATCAGCCATCGGGCGCAATTCGAACGAGCGCTCGAGGACCGTTGCCCAGCCGTCAGCCGTGCCCTGAACGGGCGCTCCGACTACCGTGCGGTGCGTAGGCTGAATGCGCAGCCCCGGATCGTGTCCGCTGACCACGCAGGCTAGCACTCGTCGGGCTCCGTACGCGTCCTCACCGAACTGTCGTTGTGCTTCCAGCGCCGTTTCATAACGGTGATGTCCGTCCGCAATCAGCAGGGGCCCTGCTCCCGCCGCCTCGCAAAGCGAAGTCACGAGATCCGGATCGTCGATCCGCCAGATCGTATGCGACACGCCGTCGGGAGTCACGGCATGGCCTTCAGGCTCTGCCGTGGTGGCCGCGAGGAGGCCATCCATCAAACGAGCAGACTCGTCTCGCGCGGTAAGAAACACGGGTGAGAGCTGGGTGCGAGTAGCCTTCGTCAGGGCAAGCCGGTCGCGCTTTGGT
>JBDGUY010000230.1:0-3166 GCA_039585935.1 Gemmatimonadota bacterium | reverse complement strand
GTCGCCGTCCCGGTCCATACCATGTTCTTGGTACCGTTGTCGAACATGGCCAGAATCAGCGATCCTTCCGTCCAGTTCTGCTGGGTCGTGGTGCTCGTGCCCATGCCCATTCCCCAGCCGCCCCAACCGTAGCCACCGCCCCATCCGGAGTTGATCGTCGTGAACGATGTTCGTTCCTGTGTCGGGACCTGGTAACTGATCGCCAGGTCCGGATCGCCCATGGCTTTAGTGAAGCCCCGGGCCGCCATCGCGGCATCGACGGACTGGCGAATCCGACTGCTCGTGATGTCGTCAACGGTACCTTCGCTGCTGATCCAGTTGTACGTGGAATAGCCGGCAAAGCTGGCGGACGGATCGTAATCCATGCTGGTCGAGATTCCGCTTCCACAGCCGGCGAAGAGAAGAGCTACCCCAGCTGCCATGATGATCCTGTTCCTCATGAACTGCTCCCTGGTTGTGCTTATCGGTGACATTCAGTGCGGGGTCGCTGTCTCCAGCAACCGCAGCTAATAGAACGAAAACTCGTCCGAATCGAAATCCGGGTACGTCCAGCCCTTGATCACCGCTCGGTGTTCGGGTTCCGTCGTGGCTGATGTGATTCCGGTCAGCTTCCCAGATGCACGCCCTCCTGATTCAGGGCTCCCCAGGTCTCGACGATCGGCTCCCCGTGCCCATCGATGAACTTCTGGAATTCCGGCCGAAACGTCTGCTTCCGGTTCTTCCAGTAGGCCTGGAACCCGGGGGCCTTGGCGTAGGCAGAGTAGAGCGCCTCGTATCCTTTCCACACGTCCGGGTCCAGGGCGCCCTTCTGCCACTGGTAGTGCGCGTCTTCGAACATGCGGAACAGGGAGAAGCAGAGCTCGATGAACCGCGCCTGTTCTTTCTCGTCGAGCTGTGTCGGATCTTCCGTGCCCACCTGGAAGGTCCAGGCGAGTTCGGGGTCGGCAAGAAGGGGCCGATTCCAGTCGCGGGCCGCCGAGGCGATCGACTGCGAGGTGGACAGCCGGGTGGCACGGGTGTTCTGACGCACCTGCCGGGCGAGGTAGATGAGCGTGATGATCACGCCCGCCGCCCCGAGAATCTCTCCGATTGCTCCGATCGCGGTCCAGTTCACGGCTATTCGGGATCCGGGCAGCCGAGTTCTAGGCCGCTGCTCCCGCCACCTCGCCCGGCTCCGGGATCCGCTTCGTGCGCTCCTTGAGCAGTGCGATGATCTCCTCGCGGCTTCGCGGCCGATCGCGGAGATCTACGAAGTGGTCGGCGAGCGTGTCGTAGCGCTTGAACATCAGGTTCAGCCAGACGAGGAAGAAGTCCAGCTTCTCGAACACGATCGCGTCGTTCTGCGCGTACACCTCCAGGTTCTCGCTCAATTCGTCCGGGTGCTCCGTCCAGTGCCGGGTGGGTTTCCAGTGGTGACTGATGTGGTAGCCGTCGTTGAAGCACCGCTTGTTGTACACGGAGTTGATGCAGGTGAGGCTATTCACGTAGCAGTTGCCCGGATCGTCGGCTTTCACGAACGCATGCTGCGCCCAGTTTCCGGACATCATCGCCACGCGCGTGATCAGAAGCGTGGCGACGAACACCATCAGCGTGGCCTGCCAGTTCACGAATGCCAGGCCGATTGCGACCGCCCACCACACGGTCGTTCCCCAGCGCTTACGCCGGCGGATCCTGTCGCGGTTCCGGTCGCGCAGGTAGATGTCGAGATCGTGATTCCCACGCGTGATGAAAGGGAAGAGATAGTGCGCGATGAAGTCCCACGCACTGTCGCGCTGCAGGTGCATCGTCGTGCTCAGATCATCGTCCAGGTTGTTCTCCGGATGGTGCATCGCGACGTGGTGAGCGAAGTAGGTATTCGGCGCATGCCCGAAGAACATCCCCAGGATCGTGATGAACGGCCAGTCCAGCCACCCGTATTCCTTCTTGAAGTACGGCCGGTGAGAGACATTGTGGAGCATCAGCGTATACGGTCCCAGCTGGCGGATGTACCAGGCCAGGAACAGCAGCGCGTTCCAGATACTGAAATCGATGTACATCCAGATCGCGAGGGCCAGCATCACCACGAAATTCAGAACCTGGACGCGCCCGAACGGAAGGTCCCGAGGGTCGCGAATCAACTTCAGCCAGAATCGGTCGAACGCCCCTTTCGGCGCGGGTGCGGCCTTTGGATCGGTCAGTGCAAGCGTCGACATGCAGCCTCCGGTATGATCGGCGGGGGACTCTGAAATCTAAGCATATGGCCGTTCGGCTGCATACTCGACGTATCTGGCAGCGCGAAATAGTCGGGAATTTGTCTGCAACCCGGGCGGACCTCAGGTTTAGCCCGCGTAGAGGCGAGACCCGGATATTCCATGTTCCGTGGTAATGAGTCCGTGCCGAATTCGAGGGAGGCTGGAATGAGTATCAGACCCACATGGATCCTGGCAGTTGCCGCGGTGGCACTCGTCGTTTCGACTACCGCTGCTGTGCGCGGCGTGGACGACGACGAAGCTGCGATCCGCGCCACGATCCAGCACTACTTCGACGGGGGGATGGAAGTCAGAGAGGCGTTCTGGCCCGACGCGCGAATGCTCTACATGCGGGACGGCGAGCTTCAGGTCGTTCCGATCCAGGACTACATCGCCCGAGCCGAGGCCCGAGCGGACGAGCCCCCTCCCGCGGATGTGAGCAAGAAGATCCTGTCGATTGATCGATTCGGGGATGCGGCGGTGGCGAAGCTGGAGTTGAAGGGGCCGGACTGGCTGCTGAACGACTACATGTCGCTACTCAAGATCGACGGCGAGTGGTTGATCGTGAACAAGATCTTCTCGCGGGGAGACTGAGAAAACGGGTCGTCGGTTACCGCCCCGCCGGCACCGTGAGCACCTGGCCGGCGTAAATTCGGCTTCCTCGCAGCTCGTTCACGGTGCGGAGTTCCGTGATGCTCGTTCCGTGCTTTCGGGCGATCGACCACAGAGAGTCGCCACTGCGGACCCGGTACGCGACTGCGACGGCGGTGCCAGTTTCGGCTGCATCCGCCAGCCTCCGGTCCACGTACGAGGCGTACTGTTTCGGGAACAGGGCGACGTGGTAGTGCGGTGGATTCCGCTCTCGCGTCGCCTCGAGCACACCGGCTCCTTCCAGGCTCAACAACACCTTCTCGAGCCATGATCGGCACGCCCGGCTG
>JBDGUY010000229.1:0-4212 GCA_039585935.1 Gemmatimonadota bacterium | reverse complement strand
TCGAGCCTGCTGAATAGCGACAGATCCGAACACATCGAGAGACGAGGACGCCGGAGTTATGATCGAAGAACTCTTTACTCCCGCACAAGTCGAGTTGCGCGAGCGCGCCAGACACGTGGCTGAAACGGCTATGAGACCCGTCGCTGCCAAGTACGATGTCGAGCAGACGTACCCCTGGGAGGTCCAGCACGCGATTCGCGACGCAGGCCTGTCTGGCGTGTGGATACCCGAGGAGTACGGAGGGCTGGGGAGAGGCGTTCTCGACCTGTGCCTGGTCGTAGAGGAGTTCTCGCGTGCCTGCGGGGGGATGGGTGTCGGCTACGCCGTCAACGCACTCGGATCGTTTCCGATTCTCGTCGGCGGTACAGACGAGCAAAAGGAACGGTGGCTACCACCGATAGCTGCGGGAGAGGCTCTGATCGCGTTCGGGTTGTCCGAAAAGGTCGCCGGATCCGATGCCGGATCGATGATCACCAGGGCCGAGCGGGATGGCGACGAGTACGTGATCAACGGAGAGAAGAAGTGGAACACCAACGGGTCCGTCGCGGCGACCAACACGATTTTCGCGGTAACGAACCCGGAACGGGGCGCTCGAGGTATTTCCGCGTTCGTGGTCGAGAATGACGCCCCCGGTTATCGGATCGGTAAGCACGAGGACAAGATGGGCATTCGGGCGGTCCCGGTTGTTGAAATCCATCTCGAAGACTGCCGCGTGCCGGCCGGAAACCTCCTGGGTGAGGCGGAAGGCCATGGCTTCAAGCAGGCGATGATTACGCTCGACCGGGCCCGGCCCGGAGTGGCGGCGCAGGCCGTCGGCCTGGCGCAGGGGGCGCTCGACCTGGCGATCGCCTACACCCAGGAACGGGAGCAGTTCGGACAAACTGTGAGCTCGTTCCAGGGTGTCCAATGGATGTTCGCCGACATGGCGACCCAGATCGAGGGCGCCCGCCAGCTGGTGCACACCGCCGCCCGGACGATCGACTCCGGGGCGAAGAGCATCACGAAGCTGTCCGCCATGTGCAAGTTGATGGCGACCGATGTGGCGATGAAGGTCACGACGGACTGCGTGCAGTTGTTCGGCGGATATGGATACTGTAAGGATTACCCGATCGAAAAGTACATGCGGGACGCGAAGATCACGCAGATCTACGAGGGCACGAACCAGATCCAGCGCCTGGTGATAGCAAGAGCGCTGATGCGCGAGGCTGCCAGCGCCAGGTAGCCATCCGCCACCGTGGCCCGCGGTGGCTCAATCAGATTCTGCGGCGCCCGGCTCTAGCTCGAGTCGGGTGCCGATGCCTGCTTCTGACTGCCTTCGAGCCACTGCCATGCGACTCCGAGCAGCGTCCCGATCGCTCCGATCACCACCAGCACCAACAGCACCTGGATGATCAGGTTCCGACTCTCGCACGGAGTCGGGTCGCCGGAGATGATGTCGCCGGCCTCGAGGTCAACTGCATTGACGTATTCGAGGACGGTACCGCACTCGGGGTGGTCCTCGTAGTACAGAAAGACCGTCGCCCGCTCGTCATCTACCCTCACCGACTTCAGCAGGATCAGCGTCGAAAGCCCCAGGGCTGCGAGCGTGGCGACCACGATCACCCCCGCTACGAATCCGATGAGCTGGGCCGCGCTCCATTTGCTGATGCTGGCGATGACTCACTCTCCCCATGTCTGGGATTTGGATTTCCTTCCCAAGGTGGCGAATCGGCAGCCGTCCGTGAAGACCGCGGGCCAAGCTCGAAGGTGCATTCAGCTTTGACAAAGAGGCAGTCGCTCGCCAGCCTGCCCGATATGCCGATCAGAGTAGCCGTGATGGTAGCGCCCCACCAGCCCGTCGAAATCTGGGAGATCGACGACCCGGAGGTCGAACCGGGAGGTGTACTCCTAGAGACCGTGGCAAGCGAAGTCTGCGGCACCGATGTGCACCTGAGCCATGGGCGGTTGGCCGGAGTTCCGTACCCGATCATCCCGGGCCATGTCAGCGTCGGTAGAGTTCTCGAAACGGGCGGAGAGGTTCGCGAATTCGGTGGGTCCAGGCTCACCGCTGGTGATCTGGTCACGTTCTACGATGTCCACGAGACCTGCAACGCCTGCTGGTTCTGTCTCGTCGCCGGCCAGCCGAACCGCTGTCCCAGTCGGCGCGTGTACGGGATCTCCTACTCGGCGACCGAGGGCCCGTTCGGAGGCTGGGCGGAGCGGATCTATCTGAAACCCGGCGTGCATGCGTTCCGGCTTCCCGAAGGGCTGTCGGCGGACGACGTGATCGGTGGTGGCTGCGGCCTGTTCACCGGGTTCGCCGCCGTCGATCGTAGCGATATGCGGCTCGGAGACACCGTACTCGTCCAGGGGTCGGGTCCCGTGGGCCTGGCAGCCGTGGCCATGGCATCCATTGGAGGAGCGGGCCTCGTCATCAACATCGGCGACCCTCAGGAGCGGCTGGATCTCGCGGGCCGGCTGGGCGCAGACATCGTCCTGTCGCTGGTCGGGAATGCGCAGGCCGAACGGGAAGCTGTCATACGTGACCTTACGGGAGGACGTGGAGTAGATGTGGCGATAGAAGTGGCGGGCCAGCCGGCGGCGGTCGCGGAAGGTCTGGCCCTGCTTCGTGACGGCGGCACCTATGTGATCGCCGGACACTACACCGACACAGGTACGACTCCCCTGAATCCGCACGTGGCCGTCAACCGCAAGCACGCCGATATCCGGGGCCAGTGGGGCACAAGCCTGGGCCATGTGGAACGTGCGCTCCGCACGCTGGCCCGACACCGGGAGAGACTGCCGATGGCCTCGATCACCGGCGGACGGTACTCACTGGAGCAGGCGGATCGAGCACTGGCCGACGTTGAAGCGATGCGGATTACGAAGGCGATCATCGAGCCGTAGAGGAAGAGAGTGCGCCCGGAGAGATTCGAACTCCCAGCCTCCTGATCCGTAGTCAGGTGCTCTATCCAATTGAGCTACGGGCGCTTAAACGACCCTGGCGGGTCGGCATCGTTCCGGCACCGCGGTCACGGTTCCCAATTCCGCCACCTGGGCAGGCATGCTCGGGGGGGGAGTCGAACCCCCACGGGATATTACTCCCACAGGATCCTGAATCCTGCGCGTCTGCCAATTCCGCCACCCGAGCGTCTTGCTCGTTTGCCCCGTCTCTTGACGGCTTCCGGGAACGCAGACCCCCGCTGGTTGGCGGGGGTTCGGTTCGACGGACGGAGTCCGGAGCAGACGTCCCCGTATCTCACGGGGCCGACAAAGATAACGGCTGGATCGGTCCGCGCAAGAAGCCCGCAGGGAGGGCATGAGTGACGATGAACCCCTTCCGAGTGTATCGTAAGTAGTGACTTGCCGCGTCCGTCGAATTCGACGTCGGGGCTCGAGTTACCCACGAGGAGCTTTCCGATGAATCGCCAGGTGTTCCAGCTGACCGCGCTGTTGATCCTTCTGCCGGCCACGGCCGGCGCTCAACAGAGTGTGTCGCTGCGGATCGACGAGTTCGAGGGGTTCTCGTGGGGTACGGCGCAGGAGGTGATCCTCGACAGCCTGGGCGAGCCGGTTCAGGCTGACACGATCGACGACGATATCGTCGTTCTGGCCTTCGAGAGCACGATCGACGACACAGCATCCATTGCCATGTTCGCGTTCTTTCCCGGCCAGGGACTCGTGAAGGGGCAGCATTCGATCGCCTTCGACGCATCGGTAGACTGCGTCGCTCTGTTCCGGGAAATGAGACGTTACCTGCTCCTGAAGTATCCCATGATTGTTCCCGTGGACCGGAGCAGGAATGATTCGAGCAAGGGTTTCTGCGATGCGGTGGCAGAGGGCGACGCGGCATGGATTTCCTCATGGGAGGACTCTCAGACTGGCGCCCGCGCCCTGGTGTCCATCGAGGCCGGACATCCGAGACTGAACGTGGTCTTCGAGTCGGCAGAATTCATCGCATGGGTGGAAGACGCGGAACGAGCAACGGAACCTGGACCCTGATCCCATGGAGAAGGAGAGACAGATGTCTCGGCAGTACAAGCTCATCCCCACCGCCTGGAACCACGCCTCACCTCTGGCCGTCGCCGTATGCTCAATCGCCCTCGCCGGCTGCAGCGGCTCTCAGCCGTACTCGTCGCCCGTGAGCGCCAGCGCCCCGAGCACCTTTGACTGCGTACGCAGCCAGATGGTGCAGCTCGGATACTCCATCGATGAGGCTGATCGTGAACGCGG
>JBDGUY010000228.1:0-3199 GCA_039585935.1 Gemmatimonadota bacterium | reverse complement strand
GCCTGCATGCGGCCCTCGCTTTCGCCTACTGGACTAGCGGGAGATACGAAGAGTCGCTCGAGTCCGCCCACACGACTCTGAGTCTCAGTCCGGAGTTCATCGGAACTCATTATTCCGCTGCAGGAGCCATCGAGGATCTCGGCAATCCGGAGGCCGCGCTTGCCGAGACGATGCAGGAACCGCACGAGCCGTATCGACTTCTGGGCCTGTCGCGAATTCACAATGCGATGGGTCACGCGGCAGAATCAGATGCCGCACTGCAGGAGTTGATCGACAAGTACAGTGAAGGCTGGGCTTACAACATCGCTTACACCTACGCAATCCGCGGTGAAGCCGATTCGGCGTTCGAATGGCTGGACCGGGCGATCGAGAATCGTGACGCCGGACTGGCCCAGCTCGGATCTACGACTGTGTTCAGCAACGTCGAAGATGATCCTCGCTGGCGGCCTTTGCTCGAGAGCCTCGGGATGACCCCGGAGCAGCTGGCGGCGATCGAATTCGAGGTGGAGTTGCCCGAACGGCGCTGAGCCGGAATCTACCCCCTCAATGCTCCTCGTTGTTCGTCTGTTCCAGCTCCGCCTCCAGCTGATCCCGCTGCGCCTCCAGCCGGCGGCGGCGCGCCTCGAGTTCCGGCGTCAGCTCGGCGGGTGCGCTCTTGAGTTCGGAGTCGACGGCCTTGATCTCGTCCGTCACCGATTCGATCGTCTGCGCCATCTCCTCCGTGGCTTCTGCCTTGTCGGCCTTGTCGAACAGGATCTCTTCCGGCGCCGGGGCATCTTCCGCGACCGGCGCGGGATCCGATGGTCGGGATTCGGGGACGAACACCTGGTCCGGAGACAGCGCACGGGTGTTCATGAAGGTCGGGCTCACGATTTCGACCCCCCCTTCGTGCAGGCTGTCGAGGACCTTTCCGCGAAGGCGCGAACGTGCCGTGATCAGCGACTTCACGTCAGTCAGAAGGCCAGCGATCCGATAGGTGACGCAAAAGTCGCCCAGCTCCATGGTCGAAACGAAGGCGTCTTTAAGGTCCGCGTCGCGCGCCGCCTCCAGCAGCAGCTCCTCGATGCGCCCGCGGGGCACGTCGTACCCGAGCGACACCGTGGCGGAGACGACGGTTCCGGACGAACGCAGCGTCGTAACCGGATGCGTGACAAGATAGATATTGGGGAGAGTCGTCAGGGTCCGCTCTTCGGTCTGAATCTCGGTATGGAACAGCCCCCGCCCTGACACCCGTCCGAAATGCTCTTCGACGCTGATGAAATCACCCGCACGGAAATTCCGCAGCGATCTGAGCATGAACCCGGCCAGCATGTTGCCGAGGAAGGTCGTCGACGACAGCGCGATGCCCGCGCTGAGGACGATTCCGATCAACTTCAGGATCTCGCCGCGGAAGTCGTCGCTGACCGGCAGCATGAGGACGACCGACACGAGCCCGACCGTGGTCATCGAGAGCAGGATCAGCTGATTCCGCACCGTGTGACCCGGAGACGCCGACTTCCTGCGCTCCAGCCAGTAGTGGAGCGCGCCCAGAATGACGATGGTCACGACGAGAGTCAGCGCGGCCGGCGCGAGCGACCAGAAGAACTCGAACAGCTCTCCGATACCCGGAATTCGAGGGGCGGAGTCGTCCTGGAGAATCGTGGGGTAAAGCGATCGAGTATCGAGCATGGCCGGAAGATCGGCCCGAACGCCCGGATCGGGCAAGGAGGCGGGATACTCCGTTCCTCGTTTCCACAGTCTTCAGTTCATGAAGGTACCTTCACGAACTCGAATTGGCCGAACAGGACATACGTGAAACGGGGGACGAATCGACCCGCCGCAGAAGTTCGAACTTCCGTGTCGCTGAAACATCTATTAGGGTCGGCTGGTATGTGAGTCGTTCCGAGGACTGCGGTCAAGCCGCGGATAACACACAATCCTGACGAGCCCGGAGAGGCATGAGAGCACCCAGCGTGCGCCGCACGGTAGCGGCCCTGTTCCTTATCGTTTGCGTGGCAGCAGTGACCGACGCAGGTGTCGCAGCGGCCCAGGAGGAGAGCGCCGCGCACCAGCCGACCCTCTCACCGTCCGAATACGAAGCCTTGTACCGGGCCCGGACTGACAGCGCCCGGATGCGCTTCACCGAGGCGGATGTCGAGTTCGTCACCGGCATGATCGGCCACCACGCACAGGCCCTGATCATGTCGGATCTCGCGCCCACGAACGGCGCGAGCCCACAGGTGCAGACCCTCGCCGCCCGGATCATCAATGCGCAGAAGGACGAGATCGCCCTCATGCAGCAGTGGCTGCGTGACCGGGGACAACCCGTTCCGATGGTGAGGATCGACGGGCTGAATCTGACGATCGAGATGAGTGCGCCTGAGGGGCAGATGGATCACAACGAGCACAACGAACACAACGAGCACGCCGGCCACGACATGCACGCGGGCGAGGCCCACATGATGCCCGGCATGCTCACCCAGGAGCAGCTCGAGGAACTCGCGGCCGCATTCGGACCTGAATTCGACCGTCTGTTCCTGACCGGGATGATCGCCCACCACGGTGGAGCGGTGACCATGGTCACCGACCTGTTCGCCGTCGACGGCACTGGACAGGATGAGGCGGTATTCAAGCTCGCATCCGATGTCCAGGTGGATCAGCTCACCGAGATCGCGCGCATGGAACTGATGCTCGAACAGTACACGGACTGATGCAGAACTTACTCACCAGAGGAAAGCAGATGAGATTAGAGACAAATCGTTCGCCCATACTGGCGGTCGCGCTCGCTTCGTTGCTCACAGTGAGCGCCTGCGCCTCCTCGGGGTCTAGCAACGCACCAGCAGCTCCCCCACCGGCGCCGGAGACCGTCGCCGAGATGTACGGCACGGATGCGGACCCGGCGGGCAGGTGGACTCCTGGCGATCCGACGATGGCCCCGACCCCGGACCCGCGCGTCGGCCTGTCGGCCGGGCTGCTGGATGCCGGAGAGGCGATCTGGAACCTTCGTCTCGTGTCGGCGACTCCGTCGCCGGCGGACTTCGTCGGGGTCACCAACTCCGACCTCGCGTTCACCGGTAAATACGCGATCCAGGGGAACTACAACGGCTTCATCGTGTGGGATATTTCGAATCCTGCCATGCCAGTCCTGGTGACGAGCTACTTGTGCCCGGCGTCGCAGAGCGATGTCTCGGTCTACAAGAACCTGCTGTTCGTGTCGGGC
>JBDGUY010000227.1:0-3494 GCA_039585935.1 Gemmatimonadota bacterium | reverse complement strand
GGGCTGCTCGTCGGAGAATCCGCCTGGATGGGGGGGCGACGGGGTGCTGATGGTCGTGGTCCGCATGGTCACAACCGCCATCGCAGGTGTGGGTCGCCGCATCCACCGCACGCTTTACCCACCCGATGTCCTGACCCCGGTCCGCCTGTACGATCACGTACTCGTTCTCGCGCAGCGGCTGGTCGCCGCGGAACGAGAAATACTCCGTTCTCACGCCCTTGAACATTACCTCGACGATCTGCGAGAACTTCCCGGTGACGACCGGGGTCGGGGTCGGTGCGGGGTCCGAGCGCGGCGGGATGCTCGCGGTGAACCACCGCGCTTCCGGCCTTTCGAGTCTCTCGACTCACGGCCGCTGTCTGTCTCCTTGCGCCCGCCGACCGCCGAGGCGCCGGAAATGTCACGCGCGGGGCGCGGTCCCTTTCGACCGCCGGGACGCGGGAGGTCTCGCGCCCCGCCCCTGCGACGGACGCCTCCAGCCGCCCGGTCTCCCTGGTCGCCAGACGGCTCCGGAGAGCGTCGACCGGGCTCCCTTCGCGGGCCAAGCGGACCTGGCTTCTTCTTCCCGTCCTTGTCCGGTTCCTCCCGGTCCTTTTCGTCAGGCATCCACCCTCTCTTCCCACTCGCCCATCGCGTAGTACTTCTCGCGCCGCTCTTCCACGAGGACTTCAGCGTCCTTTCCGACGAGTTCATCCAGGTTTCGGACGATGGCTTCGCCGACGGCCTTCGCCGCTGCCTCCGGATCCAGGTGCGCGCCGCCGGGCGGCTCGGGAATGACCTCGTCGATGATGCCGGAGTCCGCCAGGTCGGCAGCGGTGAGCTTCAGTGCTTCCGCGGCGTCCGACGCACGGTCCCGGCTGCGCCACAGGATCGCGGCGCAGCCTTCCGGTGAGATCACGGAGTAGATCGCGTTTTCCATCATCAGGACTCGATCGGCAACCGCGATTCCGAGCGCGCCTCCGCTTCCGCCCTCGCCGATGATACAGGTAACGATCGGCGTACGGAGGCCGGCCATCACTATGAGATTGCGCGCAATCGCTTCCGCCTGTCCCCTTTCCTCCGCGCCGATGCCCGGATAAGCGCCCTGGGTATCGACGAAAGTGATCACCGGCCGTTTGAATTTCTCGGCGAGCCGGAACAGGCGCTCTGCCTTGCGATAGCCTTCGGGGTGCGGCGATCCAAAGTTTCTCTCGAGGTTTTCCTTCATGTCGCGGCCCTTCTGCTGGCCCACGATCATCACGGTCCGCCCCTCCAGCGAAGCCCAGCCTCCGACGATGGCAGGATCTTCCCTGTATTTCCTGTCACCGTGCAGCTCGATCCAGTCTGTACACAGAAACCGTACGTAGTCGAGCGTGAACGGTCGCTCCTGATGCCGGGCAAGGTGCACCCGGTCGAATCGACTCAGAGACCGCATTTCCTCCCGGTGCGCCTGCTCGAGCCGATGCTCCAGGTCGCTTACCTCAGAGGCCAGATCGAGCCCGTGCTCCTCAGCCCGTGAACGCAGGTCGCTCAGCTGGCGCCGAATCTCCTCCAGGCTCCCATTGTCTGCTGCCATATCATCACCCGCGGATCAGGTGCACGCGGTCGCTTCCCAGCAGAGCTCGCAACTCCGCGAGCAGGTCCGCGTTCGGCGCCACGCGCAACGTCTGCGAGGCAAGAAGAGGAGGCTCCGACCCGTTTTCTCCCGAGGGCTTCCAGCGGATCAACAGCGGTCCCGGTCCCGGAGAACTCTCCAGGACCGATCGCACGCGGTCGAATTCACCGGCTGGAACCGAGTCTCCTTGCCGCAATTCAATACAGATTCCGATCTGTCCGCTGTCGCTCAGCTCACTGAGCGGGCGGACAGAATCGACAAAGATGGGTGGATTCTCCTCGTCGCGCGAATTTGCGGACACCGTCCCCTCGAGGAGAACCGGCAGATCCTCCGACAGGAGGTCCCGGTGGGCGGTCCACACTTCGTTGAATACGAGCGCTCCCGCAGTTCCGAAAAAGTCCTCCAGCGTCAGCCTGCAGTACTCCTTGCCGTTCTTGCGGGACACGAGGACGTCGAGTGATGTCACCACGCAGGCAAGCTCGACGCGTCGGTCCCGGAGATCGGGCACGGTGCTCGTGTTGCATTCGAGCGAAAGCAAGTCCACCAATTCGTGATAACGTTCGAGCGGATGACCGGAAATGTAGAACCCGAGGACCGCCTTCTCCTCTTTCAGACGCTCGGCTTCGGTCCATGCCGGGACGTTCGGCAGGACCGGCTCGGCGGGCCGCGTTTCTTCAACCGCTCCGAACAGCGACTCCTGGCCGGTCAGGTGCTCCTTCTGACGCAGCTGGGCCTCCGACAGGGCCGTCTCGAGCCCGGCTCGCAGTGCGGCTCTCTCGCCGAACTCATCCAGCGCGCCGGACGCAATCAGGCATTCGAGCACCCGCTTGTTGTTGAGCCGCAGGTCGATCCGGCTGCAGAAGTCGAACAGCGATTCGAACGGGCTCTGTTCGCGAGCCATCGTGATCGACTGGATGGCCGATCCGCCCACACCCTTGATGGCCCCCAGACCGAAGCGGATTCGCCTGTCATCGACCACTGTGAACTTGAAGCGGGACTCGCTCACGCTCGGAGGGAGTACTTCGAGTCCCATCGAACGAGCCGTCGCGATGTAGCGGACCACCTTGTCCGTGTTGTCGATGATCGAACTCAGCAACGCGGCCATGAATTCGGCCGGATAGTGTCTGCGCAGCCACGCCGTGCGGTAGGAGATGACGGCATAGGCAACCGAGTGCGCCTTGTTGAAACCGTAGCGCCCGAAGGTGCGAATGAGATCGGCGATATCGGCTGCCTTGCGCTTCGGAGTGCCGCGCTCGACCGCGCGGCACTGGAAGTCGTCCAGGACCTGTTTCGTCAGGGCCGCGTCCTTCTTGCCGACCGCTTTGCGGAGAACATCCGCTTCGGCGAGCGAGAAGCCGGCGAGCACGTTCGCGACGCGCATCACCTGCTCCTGGTAAGTGATGACTCCGTACGTGCTGTCGAGTACCTCGGCGAGCTCGGGAACCGGGTAGTCGACAGCTTCGAATCCGCGCTTGCGCTTGATGAACACGTCCGTCATGCCCGTGTCCAGCGGACCCGGCCGAATCAGCGCGTTCACCGCCACCAGGTCGTCGAACCGGTCGCAGCGCATGGCACGGAGCTTCTCCGTGGCCAGCGAAGACTCGAACTGGAACACCCCGGCCGTGCCGCCCGAGGCGAGCATCTCGTACACCTCAGGATCTGCCAGGCCCAGCTCATCCCAATCGACGTCGACGCCGTGCCGGCGGCGAATGGCGCCCTCGGCATCGTGGATCACCGTTAGCGTCCGCAGGCCCAGGAAGTCCATCTTGAGCATCCCGGCCTTTTCCAGCGCCACCATGTCGTACTGCGTGATGACCTGGTCCCCGTTCTTCGTATCCCGGCAGATCGGCACGTATTCGTCCAGCGGCCCCGGAGCGATCACGACTCCGGCAGCGTGCAC
>JBDGUY010000226.1:0-3217 GCA_039585935.1 Gemmatimonadota bacterium | reverse complement strand
GCACCGGGAGCGTGAGTTCTCGGTCGTCGACGCCGAGTTCGAGTTTACGTACCAGGAGATCCTCGAATTGCTCGCACGACTGCCCGAGCCGGCGATCTTTGAGCCCGGCCATTTTAAGTGGACAGGGAAGAACGCCCTCGTGACGTACGTTGGCGCCAACACGGCGAGCCACTACAGATTCGCGCAGAAGGCCGTCAAGCGGCTGAAGCGTCGAATCCGGGAAGAACAAAGCAGGGAGGGCCGGTGAAGAAGTTCATGCTGCTGCACTACGGATTCGAACAACCCACGCCTGAGATCATGGCTGCCTGGGGGAAATGGTTCGAGTCGATCGCGGACATACAGGTTGCCCAGGGCGGATTCAGCGCCGGACGAGAGATCTCGAAAGAAGGAGCGAAGGATCTGCCGTGGGGCGGTGACTCCATCACCGGCTACAACATCATCGAAGCCGAAAGCCTGGACGCGGCAGCGGAGATCGCGCAGGGAAATCCGTACATCGCCAGCATCAGGATCTACGAACTCAGGTCGATGTGAGGTTCCGTCACTCTCCCGCTGGTGCTTGACAGAACGCTGGCTCCCGGTGCTAGGTAGGTCAGGCCCGTCGGCTCTAGTGTTCATTGTTGGCTCTCAACCAGAACCCCCGTCAGGAGGCATGGATGTCAGACACCAACCGCGCAGCGGAGCAGAGCACTCCGTGGCATCTCTGGGTCGTCGGAGTCGTGGGACTCCTGTGGAATCTCGTGGGAGCGTACGACTACCTGATGACGGAAACCCAGAATGCTGCGTACATGGGCAAGTTTACCCCGGAGCAGCTCGAGTATTTCTACGGCTTCCCGACCTGGGTCGTGGCGACCTGGGCCATCGCGGTCTGGGGCGGCGTGCTGGGAGCAGTGCTTCTGCTTCTGAAGAAGCGCCTCGCTGCGCCGGTGTTCCTCGTGTCACTCCTGGCCATGGTTCTCACTTCGATCCACAACTTCCTCCTGTCTGACGGGATGGCGGTCATGGGGGGTGCAGCCGTGGCGTTCAGTGGCCTGATCTTCGCCATCGCGCTGGGCCTGTGGTTGTATGCGAGGGCAATGGCTCAGCGGGGCGTGCTGAGCTAGGTACGTCCCGGTGTCCGGGAATGACTCAGATGTAGCCGGCGACTCGGTGTAGTGGCTGCTACTCTCACGACAATCAGAAGGAAAGCACATGGCAGACCTCAGGTCATTCCACCTCGACGGCCAGGTTGCCGTCGTCACGGGCGGCAACGGCGGCATCGGGCTCGGGATCGCGCTCGGATTGGCGCGTGCCGGAGCGAGTGTCGCCGTGTGGGGGCGGAACGAGGAAAAGAACGCAGCGGCTCTCGCGGCTCTGCAGGCGACCGGCGCCGAGGCGATCGCGATGCAGGTCGACGTCGGCGACCGGGATCGGCTGCAGCCGGCCCTGGCTGAGGTCGAGGCCGCCCTCGGACCGGTGTCGATTCTCGTCAACAACGCGGCCATCGGGATCTTCGGCGGGGTGCTCGAGCTTTCCGCCGAGGACTGGGATCAGGTCATCGAAATCGATCTCACGTCCTGCTTCCTGCTTTCGAAGTATGCGGCGCAGTCAATGACCGAGCGGAAGGCGGGCAAGATCATCAACCTCGCGAGCACGTATTCGCTCTCGGGCTCGGCCTTCGCGCCCTCCTACAGCGCGGCCAAGGGCGGGATCATGCAGCTGACGAAATCCCTCGCGATTGAGCTCGCACCCCACGACATCCAGGTCAACGCCATCCTCCCGGGCTGGATCGACACCGATCTGACCGGACCGATCAAGGAGATGCCCCTCTACGACGAGATCCTGACCCGCACGCCGGCCGGCCGATTCGGGACGCCGGATGAATGCGCCGGCGCCGCAGTGTTCCTGGCGTCCGAGGCGTCACGTTTCGTCACGGGAACGGCGGTCGTGGTCGACGGAGGATACGCCATTCGCTGACGCGGACAGCGCGGGGCCCGACGGGAGTCCCGTGAGGATACGAAAAGGGCGAGTTAGCGACGCGGCGGAACTGACCCGGCTGGCGCGCCTCTCCAAGGCATCCTGGGGCTATCCCGACGCCTGGCTCCGCGAGTGGGAATCCGAGCTGGAGATTTCAGCTGATTACATTCGGCGGAACGCCATATTCGTTGCCGAAACTGATGGCGGGCTCGTCGGAGTCGTCGGGGTTGGAGCGGGTCCCGAGGGACCGGAGATCGGGCATCTGTGGATTTCCGCTGAGGCCCAGGGGCAAGGCCTCGGGCGGGCCCTGGTCAACCGGGCGAGAGAGGTCGCCGTCCAGAATCAATGGACCTCTCTTCGGATCGTGTCGGATCCCTATGCGCAGCCCTTCTATGAGAGGCTTGGCGCTGTTTCGGTGGGCGAGATCGACGCGCCAGTCGCAGGGACCGAGCGAACCTTGCCGGTGCTCAGACTGGAGGTCTGACAGTATGCAAAGAATCGTATGCAGTTTGGGGGTCCTCCTCCTACTCGCGTGGCCTTCTTCGCAGGCGTTTGCGCAGGAATCGTGGACACCCGACCAGCAGGGCGTTCTGACCTCCATTGAACGGCTTTCTGAGGCCACTGCTCCCGGCGGAAGCGGTGCCGACGGCTACGGCGCGGTCCTGTCGGATGAGTTCAGCCGCTGGACAACGGGAAGCAGCAAAGTCACAGGAAAGCAGGAGTGGGTGGACGGCATCGGGGAGTGGTTCGAAGACGGCTGGCGAGTCACCGACCGGGATCAGACCGTCCTGGAGATCTCGGTTTTTGGGGAGTTCGGGTTCTCCCGCCGGATCGTAGAGGAGACGTATCTCGGTCCGAACGGCGATTCCACGAAGTCACGCGCCGCACTCGCGGAGACCTGGATTCGCGGCGAGAGCGGCTGGCTTCTCCTTCGGGCGAATGTCGATGTCCTCGACAGCCCGTGACGTCGTCTCAGCTTCGCCACGGTCCTCGATCCCTCCCGAAACGTCCCGGTGTACAGCCTCGACCATCCATTCCACCTGGTTCGAAGCGAGTGAGCAAGGTCTGGCCTCCCTCTGCCTGCTGGCAACCGGCCTTGACGGGGTGAGCGAATCTGGCGAACAACTGGGATCACAAGAACCAACTCAAGGGACTCCGGGAGATCGAACAGGTCATGAACTGGGAAGCTCTGGGCGCCATCGCGGAACTCCTGGGGGCGATCGGCGTGATCGCGACCCTGGTCTACCTGTCGGCGCAGATCAGG
>JBDGUY010000225.1:0-3958 GCA_039585935.1 Gemmatimonadota bacterium | reverse complement strand
CGACTGCCACAGGGGCACGTGGGATGCCGCGATTCGCATCGGCATGAGGATCGGACTGAAGAACGGGAACAGCGACATTGCCACGACCCATGCCGCATCCGGCGTCTGCATCGCAGCGGGCAGGACGAGAATTGGAAGTACGATCGGCATCAGTGCCGGGATCAGAACCTGCTGTACGTCCTGCTCGCTCGTGACGAGCGCACCGGCGGCAGCGAAGACGCCCGAGTACAGAAGATAGCCGGTGATGAAGTAGACGACGGACCAGAGTATAAGATCCCAAGGAACCGCGATCCCGGAGATATCGAGACCCAACTGGGCGAGCGCAGGCGCTGCGCCGGAGAGCCCGAATACCGCGGCTACGGAAATCACGATGCCCCAGATCGCTACCTGTGTCAGTCCTACCGCGCCGATTCCGAGGATCTTGCCGAGCATCAATTCCCACGGGCGTATCGAAGAGATGAGGATTTCTACGATGTCCGACGTCTTTTCCTCCAGAACACCCCTGGCGATCATCTGGCCATATACGATGAACATCACGTACAGGGCCATGGCGAACACGAATCCCAGTACCTGCCTCAGGCCCGCCGGACCGTCCTCCGCGCTCAGGGGCTCGACCGAAACGGACGTCGGTCGAAGTACTTCCTCGATGGTCTCCGCGCCGATGCCAACCCGTTCGAGCCGCACGGAGGTCACGACTTCCTGCAGGATCGTCGAAATGCGGCAAGAACGGCAGTGCCTTCCTCGATCAGATCGGCCGGAAGATAGAGCCAGGCAGCGGGCTTCTCGGTGTCCGTCGACTCCTCCCCGGCAGCGATGTGACCGCGCACGGCATCCAGATCTGACGGACCTCCCGCGGTCGGCCCCGCTCGATCGACCAGCAGCTCGGCGGGAATATCTATTGCCCGCAGCGATTCGATAAGCCGGTCCGCGATCCCGTTTCCGGCGTTGTCGATGATGAAGATCGGCTTCGGATCTTCGATCGAGCGATCGACGAGCACGGCTGGCAGGATGATCCCGCCCAGAAACAGCACGGGCACGACGAGGGTGGAGAACAAGAACCACCGGCTCCGGACGCGCGCCAGAAATTCTCTTCGCGCCACGGTCTGGACCCGTCGGTTCAACGGGCCGCCACCGCTCACGTTTCCCCTCCGTTGCCAGCACTTCGAGGCCGGCGACCCACCCGCTCGAGAAAGACCTCTCGCAGCGAGGGCTCGGCGAGTTCGAACCTGTCGATCCGAACGCCAGTTTCCAGTGCCCTGCGAAGAACGGCCTGCGGATCGGCGCCTGGAGCGAGCCGGATCTCGACCCACTGTCCGTGATCGGTCGCCGTGACGATCGACGAATCGCTGAGAAAGCCCGGGTCTCCCTCATACGCCAACACGAGATGCTCATGGTCGCTGGACCGCTTCACTTCTCGTATTGGACCGTCGAGCACCTTTCGCGCTCCCGCGATCATGCACACACGCTCGCAGATCTTCTCCGCGTCTTCGATCATGTGGGTTGAGAACAGAACGGTCGCTCCATTTCGCTGACTTTCGAGCACGATGTCCCGCAGCAGATCGACGTTGATCGGATCCAGTCCGCTGAAGGGCTCGTCGAGAATCAGAAGATCTGGTTCGTGCAGTACGGTCGCGATGAACTGGACCTTTTGCTGCATGCCCTTGGACAGGGTTTCCACCCTGTCATCGGCCCGGTCTCCGAGCTCGAGCCGTTCGAGCCAGGATCGGGCCCGGCGCAGCGCTTCGGTTCGCTTCACACCTTTCAGTTCCCCGAAGAAGGCCAGGTGCTCGGCGACCCGCATACGCTGGTACATGCCCCTCTCTTCCGGCAGATAGCCGATACGCATACGGGTTTCGTGGTCGACCGGGCGGCCGAACACCTCGACAGTGCCGGCGTCCGGTCCGACGATGTCGAGAATGATCCGGAGAGTAGTCGTCTTGCCGGCACCGTTCGGCCCCAGCAGCCCACATATCGATCCGCGCGGCAGCTCGAAGGACAGGTCTTCCACGGCGAGTGTCGAGGCGAAGCTCTTCTCGATTCCCTCAAGATGAATCACCGGTTCATCCAGCACGAATTGTCGCTCCTGAAGCGGGTGGGCCGGCCGATCGGCATCTTCGGTACACGACAGGCGCCCGGCAAGCGAGGCGGTTTCCGGGCGGGAAACAGGCTGGCCTGTTCCCGCGAGGGCAGAGAGTGTGCTATAATGTAAACTTACGGAAGAATCACCTGCGCCGGAGAGAGCCCTACGGCCCCGTGGCTATCCGGTCCGCCCGAGTTCCACCCCCGGAGGGAGCGAGCATGGCAATTTACCGCGTCATGTACTATTCCACCGTCACCGTCGGGAGCGGCGGTCGTATCACGATTCCCCAGGAGATGCGAGACGATCTCGAACTCGTTGACGGAGACACACTTACTACCCGACTCGAGAGCAGCGAAACCGGCCAGAAGCAGTTGACGATCTGGAAGCAGAAGGAAGGCTGACGACTCGCCGGTCAGTCCGTGATCTCCCCGAAGTTGATGGCCATGGCGCCGTAAGCCAGGTCGACATGGCCACAGTGCACGAACCCGAGTCGCTGCATCAGTTCCGTCACGCCCCGCTGTGCCGGATACATCCGCAGCGATTCCGGGATGTAGCGGTAGGACTCCACGTTTCGGTGCAGGACCCACCCTGCCACTGAGGTCGAGACTTCGAGGTAACGCAAGTACAGCCTGTCCAGCCACTCAGGTTCGACCCGGCCGAAGTCGAGCGCCACGAGCTTGCCTCCCTGTCGCAGGACCCGGCGGATCTCGGAGAGTCCGTGTGGGAGGTCCGCGAAATTCCTGAGTCCGTATCCAACCAGCACCCGGTCCACGGAACGGTCGGCAAACGGCAACGACAGGGCATCACAGGCGATCCAGTCCACCGCGGCGGCGTTCGTCCGTGTCTGTCCGGCGCGTAGCATTTCGGGCGTAAGGTCGCCGGCGATAACCCTCTCGACACCGTCCTTCTGGACTGCGCGCAGAGCGAAATCACCCGTACCGGCCGCCAGATCGAGGACGACGTGTCCTTCCCGGATATCGGCGATCTGCAAGGCCAGTTGTTTCCACCGCCGGTGGAGCCCCCCGGACATGAGATCGTTCGTCAGGTCGTACCGACCCGCAATTCCCCCGAATAGCCGGCGCACATAGCGTCGTTTCTCGTCCGGATCCGTGATCTGACCCTGAATCCGCGATCCGAGGCCTTCGTTTTGCACAGTAGGCATAGCGCGAAGTGTCCGGAACCGGCCGTTCGCTGTCAACGATCCGTATGATCATGGGCATGTGACCGGACCGGCTCCTGGCTCGTCGTGTAGTTAGAGGAGGTGCGAAACGGAGCGATCCGGGGGGGTCGCCCGAAAACTGGCTCGGAATTCCGCGTTGGCGCTGAGTACTGCAACGCGACGGGCCTAATGGAGGGAGCATGATGACGTCTCGTCCACTCACCTCGGCCGCTGCGATCCTGGTGATCGCAGTCCTGGCGGCAAGCTGCAGCAACAAGAACGTGAGCCGCATCGAGCCCGACACGGTGACGGACCTGTCCGGCCAATGGAACGACACGGATTCCCGTCTCGTCGCCAACGCGCTGATCGAGCAGAGTCTGACCGACCCGTGGCTGCAACGTTACAGCAACGCGAACGGCGGCGATCCGCCGACGGTAATCGTCGGCAGCTTTCGGAATCGTTCCTCGGAGCACATTCCGGTCAGCACGTTCGTCAACGACCTCGAGAGTGCTTACATCAACTCTGGCGCGGTGACGGTCGTGGCGGGCGATGCAGAGCGTGACCAGATCCGTGATGAGCGGGACGATCAGCAGCAGAATGCCCGCTCGGACACGAGGGCAGGCCTCGGGCAGGAGCTGGGGGCGAACTATGTCCTCCAGGGTGAGTTGCACTCGATGGAGGACGAGGAAGAGACAACGCGATTCGGTGCGACCCGGAAG
>JBDGUY010000224.1:0-3239 GCA_039585935.1 Gemmatimonadota bacterium | reverse complement strand
CGATGAGGAGATACTCGCCGTCCGGCGAGAACTCCGCCGTGGCATAAGGGGCGGGTGCGCCGATGACGTCGAGCCCGCCCGTGGCCGGGTCGAGGATGACCAGCTCGGAGGTCGTATAGTACTCGAAAAGAGCATCGTCGAGCGCAGTCTCGAGCAGGTTGCGCGCCTCGTAGGTGGAGCGGGCCGAGGCGCCCGCCCCTTCGACGATCTTGGGCCCTGCCGGGATGGCCGGCGGCTCAGGAGCCGGTCCGCGCTGTGGAATTCGGCGGACGAGCAGGCGCTCCTGATCGGGCAGCCAGCTCACGGGGGAGCTCATCAACGGGTTGAGGGCCAGGTCGTCAATCCTGGTCACGTCGCCATCGACCGAGCCGACCCATAGCCCGATGTAGTTCGCGAATCCGACCGTCAGCGCAAAGCGCTGTCCGTCCGCGGTCCATTCCACGCCCAGGACCTCGGCGTCCGCCGGCAGAGCGAGCGGGCTGGTGGCGCCGCCTTCAACCCGTACCAGGCGGGGAGCCGTGCCCCCGTGCTGGCCGTGGTAGCCGTTGGTGGCGGGATTCACCCGCATGCCGGCAAGCTTGTGCATCGAGCCGCCCAGCTCGGCGAGCGGGGGATAGAGAACGGGATCCGCGAGAAGCATGTGCTCCCCACTCGGCGCCGTCCACACCCGCGGCAGCTGCGGCGCGTGAAGCACCTCCATCAAGTCTGCGGGCGGAGATTTCCACGCGTTCGCCGGCTGCATGCCGGCGTCGGTGGTAGGGGTTGGAGCTGCTGCTCCGTCCGTCGCCGGAGATTGCTGATCGCAGCTTACCGCCAGGAATGGGATCAGGACGGCGAGAAGCGTATTTCGCCAACGCATGGTGTTTCTCCTGTTTCGCTCGCTGCCTCCCCGGGGGGCGGGAAGGATCGCGAAGTCGGGCCGCGGCCGGTACGTCCGGGAACGGGCGCCCGGCCCTGCTGGGCGAGGCCGATCCAAACGGCGGATGTGAGCCTCAAAATGTTGGTCGCCTGATGATGGTTCCGGATACCCGGGGCCGCAACGATGGCGGCTTCCACCGTCGAACCACGGGCCGGACATTCGAGCAGCGTTTCAGAGGCCCGGGGCGCCTCTTTCGTGTCGCTTCCTTCTCTGCGAACATGTACCGGCGAACCAATAACGACACGTTAACCAGACAGGGATCGAAGTCATGAACGATGACAGCAAGTGCCCGTTCGGGCACACGGCCGGAGGCGGAGCGACGAACCGGGACTGGTGGCCGAACCAGTTGAGGTTGGACATCCTGCGCCAGCGTTCCTCGAAGTCGGATCCGATGGGAGAGGGATTCGACTACGCGGCAGAATTTCAGAGCCTGGACTACGACGCCCTGAAGGCGGACCTCCACGCCTTGATGACCGATTCGCAGGACTGGTGGCCCGCGGACTTCGGCCACTACGGGCCGCTGTTCATTCGCATGGCCTGGCACAGCGCCGGCACCTACCGCACCGGCGACGGCCGCGGCGGCGGAGGGACCGGCAACCAGCGCTTCGCGCCAGTCAACAGCTGGCCGGACAACGTGAACCTGGACAAGGCTCGCCGGCTGCTTTGGCCGATCAAGCAGAAGTACGGCCGTAAGATCTCCTGGGCCGACCTGATGATCCTCGCCGGAAACGTAGCCCTCGAATCGATGGGGTTCGAGACCTTCGGGTTCGGAGGCGGACGCGCGGACATCTGGGAGCCGGAACGGGACATCTACTGGGGCGCAGAGGACACCTGGCTGGCTGACGAGCGATACTCCGGTGAGCGGGACCTGGAGAATCCCCTCGCCGCCGTCCAGATGGGCCTGATCTACGTGAATCCGGAGGGCCCGGACGGCAACCCGGATCCGATCGCGGCGGCCCACGACATCCGCGAGACCTTCGCCCGCATGGCGATGAACGACGAAGAGACGGTCGCGCTCATCGCCGGCGGTCACACCTTCGGCAAGTGCCACGGCATGGGCGATTCGACGATGGTCGGACCCGAGCCGGAGGCCGCCGGCATCGAGGAGCAGGGCTTCGGCTGGAAGGGCCGGGTCGGCACGGGCAAAGGGGATGACGCGATCACCAGTGGTCTCGAGGTGACATGGACGACCACCCCCACGAAGTGGAGCAACGACTACTTCCGGCACCTGTTCGAATACGAGTGGGAGCTCACGAAGAGCCCGGGCGGTGCTCACCAATGGACCCCGAAGGACGGCGCGGGCGGCGACACGGTGCCGGATGCCCACGAACCTGCAAAACGTCACGCGCCTGCGATGCTGACCACGGATTTGTCCCTGCGACTCGACCCTGAGTACGAGAAGATCTCGCGGCGATTCTACGAGAATCCGGACGAATTCGCGGACGCGTTCGCCCGGGCATGGTTCAAGCTGACCCACCGGGACATGGGCCCGCGTGCCCGGTATCTCGGCCCGGAAGTCCCCGAGGAAGAACTGATCTGGCAGGACCCGATCCCCGCGGGCGACCACGAGCCGATCGACGACGGGAACATCGCGACTCTCAAGGGCAGGATCCTGGATTCCGGCCTGACCGTCTCCGAACTGGTCTCGGCCGCCTGGGCATCGGCATCCACGTTCCGTGGCTCCGACATGCGCGGTGGCGCGAACGGGGCCCGCGTCCGCCTCGCTCCCCAGAAGGACTGGGAGGTAAACCAGCCGAATCAGCTGGCGAAGGTGCTGGAGACCCTCGAGGGGATTCGGTCGGAGTGGGGCAAGCCGATCTCGATGGCCGATCTGATCGTGCTGGCGGGTTGCGTCGGCGTGGAGAAGGCGGCGAAGGCTGCCGGTCACGACGTGACGGTGCCGTTCACACAGGGGCGAACGGACGCCTCACAGGAGCAGACGGATGTCGAGTCCTTCTCGGTCCTGGAGCCCGTGGCGGATGGGTTCCGCAACTACCTGAAGGCCAGGTATGACGTCTCGGCCGAGGAGCTGCTGGTCGACCGGGCGCAGCTGCTGACGTTGACTCCGCCGGAGATGACGGTCCTGGTCGGTGGCATGCGCGTCCTCGGCACCAATTTCGGCCAGTCCAGCGACGGCGTCTTCACCGACCGGCCGGAGACGCTGACCAACGACTTTTTCGTGAATCTGCTCGACATGGGCACGGCCTGGACGGCTGTCACGGAGGACGAAGAGGTGTTCGAAGGACGAGATCGCGAAACCGGTGAGCTCAAGTGGAGCGGCACCCGTGTCGATCTGGTCTTCGGTTCGAACTCGGAACTC
>JBDGUY010000223.1:0-3258 GCA_039585935.1 Gemmatimonadota bacterium | reverse complement strand
GAAGTCCGATGAATTCGACGCCGTGTACAAGGCAGGACGTACGCACCTCCAGGACGCGACCCCGATGCGCCTCGGACAGGAATTTGGTGGATACGCCAGCCAGGTGTCGCATGGAACCCGCCGCGTGGAGATGGCGCGGGCCTCGCTCAGGGAGCTGGCAATTGGCGGGACGGCCGTAGGCACGGGGATCAATACCCACCCCGAGTTCGGAGGCCGGATGGCCGCGCGGCTCACCGAGATCACGGGAGTGGAATTCCGCGAGGCCGAGAATCACTTCGAAGCGCAGGGAGCCCGAGACGCTGTCGTCGAGATGAGCGGCATGCTGAAAGTAGTGGCGTGCAGCCTGATGAAGATCGCGAACGACATCCGGTGGTTGGGGTGCGGTCCCCGGTGTGGCCTCGGTGAGCTCAACCTGCCGGAGTTGCAGCCGGGTTCCTCGATCATGCCCGGGAAAGTGAACCCGGTGATGTCGGAGATGCTCACGATGGTCGCGGCACAGGTAATCGGGAACGACACGGCAATCACGATCGGCGGGGAGCGCGGGAACCTCGAGCTCAACGTCATGATCCCGGTGATGATCCACAACCTGCTCGAGTCGATCGAGATCCTCTCGACCGGGAGCAGGACGTTTGCGGATCTTTGCGTCGAGGGACTCACGGCGAACGTCGATCGGTGCATGCGATACGCAGAGACCACGGGCTCGCTGTCGACCGCGCTGGTCCCGGCCATCGGGTACGACAAGGCAGCCGAGGTGGCGAAGAAGTCACTCAAGGAGGACAAGACCCTCCGCCAGGTCGTACAGGAGATGGGCCTGATGAGCGACGCCGAATTGGAGGAGATCATTGACTTCGCGAAGATGACGGCGCCCAACGTCGGCTGAGCTTTTGCTGGCGGGCCGCAGAGCTGTGGCCCGCCAGCCGGCGCTTGCTCGTGCCCGGGAATGACGCGACTTTTCAGGCCTCGTCACGGAAACTCCACGAAATCAGGGATCAAATCGATGCGCATACTCGCAGGGACTGACGACGGTCTGATGGTCGTTCGCTGGATCGAAGGTGAACGGAGCGGCCGCACCGTCGAGAAGCACTTCGAAGGTCGCCAGGTCTACCGGCTGGCATCGACTCCGGAGGAGATCTGGGCCGTCGTCCCTGAGGAGGGGATCTTTCGGAGCGAGAATCGCGGCGACAGCTGGGAAAGGGTCGTCGAGCGCCTCGGCGGAGCGACGGTCCGCAGCCTCACGGTATCCCCGCGTGACTCGAACACCGTCTATGCCGGTACCGAGCCGGCGGCGCTGTTCGTATCGCACGACCGCGGTGTCAGCTGGGAGGAATTGAAGGAGTTCCGGGTGCTCGGGGTCCGGGAATCGTGGAGAGACTACGGCAAACGCTCCGCGCACGTGGAGACGATCGCCTGTGACCCGCATGAGCCGCGCCGCATCTACGCGGGAGTCGAGATCGGGGGCGTGTATCGGACCGACGACGGAGGTGCGAGCTGGACGCCGATCAACGAAGGCATCTTCGACGATATCCACGAACTCAAGGTGGATCCGTGGGATCCGAGCCGGGTGTTCGCGGCGACCGGGGGCGGATTGCACATCAGCCGCGATCGCGGCCTGCACTGGCGGCGGCACGAGTCTGATCTCGGAGAGCTGTACTGCACCCGGTTCGACCTGGTGTCTCGCGGGGCCGATGTGTCCGACTCGCTGCAGTCGAGGCTGGTACTGGCGACGGCCGACAGCACGCCTTCGGAGTGGAGCAGGCGCAGGGGAGACGCAAAGGCTCGCCTGTGGCTCAGCACGGACGGAGGCGACAGTTGGGCGACCGTCACCCTGTCCGGCGTCAGGGACAAGGGGGCGATCACCGATGTGACATCCGATCCCGCGACGGAGGGCTCGGCGTTGATCGGCACGACCTCCGGAAACTTGTACTATGGAAGGGCGGCGGATCAGAAATGGACACGGCTGATGTTCGGGATGCCCTCGATCCAGGCCCTGCTGGTGATCTGAGTCGCGATCTTTCGCATCTACACGGGGGTACGTAACATCTTGAAGTCTTGACTGCCCGATGGAGAGCGAGCCGCCGGCCCCGCCGGCGACCGGGCGTTTCATTCCTGAAGGAGAGCGTGCTATGAGACGGACCACACCGTTTGCCTTCTTCCTCGCGCTCCTGTTCGTCGGTTCGACGAACTTGAGCGCCCAGGAGAAGCCTCCCGTGACGCCGCATGACATGGAAGGCAAGGAGAACTGCGCCATGTGTCACGCCGAGGGCGTGATGGGCGCCACCAAGATGCCGGCGAGCCACGAGGGGTTCGACAAGGCGAATTGCCAGCTTTGCCACTCGGCGGAATCTCCCATGCAGTCGGCAGCCGTGAAGGCAATTCCGCACGAGCTCGAGGGCAAGGAGAACTGCGCCATGTGTCACGCCGAGGGCGTGATGGGCGCCGCCAAGATGCCCGAAAACCACGGTGACGCGGTGAAGGACAAGTGCGACGTCTGCCACAAGCCGGCGGGCTGATACCGAACCGGTAAAGGCCTGGTGGAAACGAAGAAGCCCCGCGTGGCAGACGCCGCGCGGGGCTTTCTCACATCCGGGCCTGACCGAGGATCAGTCCTATTCGCCTCCCGGCGCCGTTCCATGGCAGATCGTGCACGACCCCTTCGCCTTCTCCGCGTCCGCATTGAAGTCCGGCCCGTGCGGGTTGATCCGGAATCCTTCCACCGCGGAGTGGCAGCGCAGACAGCTGGTCTGTGAGTGACAGCTCGCGCAGGCATCGAGTCCCTGGCGAGCCGCCTTCCCATGGGCCATGAACCAGTCGGGAACGGCGTCGTGGAATGCGGCGCCCGTCTGGTCGGCGACCGCGAATCCCTGCGTCGAGTGGCAGTCCCGGCAGAACACTTCGTTCGAGTGGCACTCGGTACAGGTTTGCAGCTGTGCCGCCACTTCAGCCCCATGCCGCTGGACGAAGTCCGCCGGGTGGAACGACGGACGTCCCGAACCGTCGTGGCAGTCCACGCAGTACGATTCGAAGTGACAGGCGGAACACTTGGGAGTCGAAGACACTGCCGCCGGTCCATGAGCGACGGCGAAATTCGGCGAGTGTCCGGGAATCGAGATCTCGAGCTCTCGTGGCGCCCCGGCCGCGGCCGTAGTGAAGTCCTCCGCGATCTGCAGGTATGTGTCCACGTGACAGGTCGAACAGACATCCTGTGTATGGCAGACCGCGCAACCGTTCGGCGACTCGATCATCGCCGTTCCATGGACG
>JBDGUY010000222.1:0-3277 GCA_039585935.1 Gemmatimonadota bacterium | reverse complement strand
AACCAGCGGTCATTCGCGCCGAGGTAGCGGAACTCGTATTGCTCGCCCGCGGGAATGACCACGGCGACGGAAGCCGTCCCGTTGGACCGCTTGCGGAGCGGATGCGCCATCGGATCCCAGCCATTGAAGTCACCGACTACGGAGGCGGGAAGACGGTCATCTTCTGCGGGGAGGACGAAAGTGATCTTTGTCTCGCCGGTCTTCTGCAGTTTCTGTGTCTTGATCATATCTCGCACCACTTCTCTGATTTTAGCTTCCGACCCCCTCCGTACCTGGATTCGGGTCGTTTCGTGTTGAACGGCCGCACAAGAAAGCAGGGTCGGCGCTGTCTGTCCAGCCCCTGGGACCGCAGGCAGCACTCAGGCGGTGGTCAAATCACGACAACGGGCCGATCTTCCTTTCTCATGCAGGCCGCACAGGAACCAGGAGAACTCTCGACGATGACGAATCAGATTCGACGTGTCGCGATCAACACGGGGGGCGGAGATGCGCCGGGCCTGAATGCGGTGATCCGTGCAGCGGTCATTTCCGGCCGTCGCCGGGGATGGGAGATGTTCGGTATCCGTGATGGCTACAACGGTCTGCTGGAGCCGGAGGACTATCCCGGCGGTGGCGTCATTCCGCTCAGCCGCGATTCCGTCCGCGGAATCACGCACCTCGGCGGCACGATTCTCGGCACTACGAATCGGGGGAATCCACTCGAATACCCTCTGGTCAAACCAGACGGGAGCGTCGAGGTAGTGGACCGGTCTGACGAGATCATTCAGGGTCTGGCGGATCGCGAGATTGACGCCGTGGTCGCGATCGGCGGGGACGGTTCGCTGGCCATCGCCAACGCATTGTTCGAAAAGGGCGTGAACATCGTCGGTGTACCGAAGACGATCGACAATGACCTCGAAGAAACCGTGGTCACGTTCGGCTACGATTCGGCGATCAGTTTTGCAGCCGAGTGCATTGACCGCCTGCATTCGACGGCCGAGGCGCACGACCGGGTCATGGTGGTCGAGGTAATGGGTCGGTACGCCGGCTGGATCGCCGTTGGATCCGGTGTCGCCGCCACGGCGGATGCGATCCTGATTCCGGAGATTCCGTTCGATCTCGACATCGTCGCCGAGAAGATCCTGGACCGACAGCGTAAGGGCCGGGACTTCTCGATTATCGTCGTCGCCGAAGGGGCCGTTCCAAAGAACGGCCAGCGATCGATCCTCGGCAAAGCGCTCGGCCAGGCGGAGAGGCTGGGCGGAATCGGTCTCCAGGTCGCGGCGGCGCTCGAGGAGAAGACCGGAAAAGAAACGCGGACCGTCGTGCTTGGACACCTGCTGCGCGGCGGCGGGCCGACGACTCGCGACCGGCTGCTGGCTCTCCGTTTCGGCTCGGCCGCGATCCGGTCGATCGCCGAAGGATGCTTCGGCTGCATGGTCGCGCTCGATCCGCCGGAGGTGCGCAGTGTGCCTCTGTCGAGTGCGATCAGCCGGATGAAGACGGTCCCGCTCGATTCAGACCTGATGCTCACGGCGCGGGACTTGGGAATCAGCTTCGGCGATTGATGGACCATTCCTCTGAAGGTCCACCGGAATCCGGATTGGTCGGAGCGGTCTCCGAGAATCCGCGTGCGGCCTGGCGGGCGCTTGCCGTCCTGTTCCTGGCGGTTCTGCTGGGACTCTCCGTGTGGTTCACCGCGGGAGTGGTCGCACCCCGGATTCAAGTTCGCTGGGGACTCTCACAGGCCCAGGCGGGGTTACTCACCACCACGGTGTCGTTCGGATTCGTCGTTGGCACCCTGGCTGCTGCCGTTCTGAACCTCGCGGATGTCATTCCCGCTCGCCGGTACTTCGCGGTGTCCGCCGCTCTGGCTGCCCTGTCCAACGCCGCTCTGCTCCTGGCGTCAGGACCCGGGACAGCTCTCCTGACACGGTTCTTCACGGGGTTCTTCCTCGCCGGAGTGTATCCGCCGGCCATGAAGATGGCCGCTACCTGGTTCCGCCGGAATCGAGGACTCGCGATCGGAACGCTCATCGCGGCCCTCACGATCGGAAAGGCCTCGCCGTACCTGGTGGACGTATTCGGAGGGGTGGGAATCCGTTTCACCGTCCTCAGCACCTCGGTCGCCGGACTCCTGGCCGCGCTGATCATCACGATCGGATATTCGGACGGACCGTATCGGTTTCCGAGCCGCCCGTTTTCGTGGGGGCTCGTCGGCTCGGTCGTGCGAGGACGGCCATGGCGATTGGCGACCGGCGGATACCTGGGTCACATGTGGGAGCTGTACGCATTCTGGGCGTGGATTTCCGCGTTTCTCGCGGCGTCGGAGCGCTTGCGGCTTGGACTCCCGGCCGACTCAGCGGTCGACGCGACGACCAGGCTCGCTGCGTTTGCGGCGATCGCCGCGGGCGGAGCCGGGTGCATCTGGGGCGGGCGCGTGGCTGATCGAATCGGATATGAACCGCTGACGATCAGGGCACTGGCCGTGAGCGGCAGCTGCGCGCTCGTGGTGGGGTTGTTTTTCGGAAGCCCACTGTTCGTCCTGCTGCCGGTGGCCATGGTCTGGGGGTTCTTCGTGATCGCGGATTCCGCACAGTTCAGCGCGCTCGTGACCGAAGTGGTCGAACCGCACGCGGTCGGGACTGCGTTGACTCTGCAGGTCGCAGCCGGATTCCTGCTCACGATGGCCACGATCCAGCTCGTACCTCTCATCGCCGGGTCAATCGGGTGGCGCTGGGCGTTTCCCGTTCTCGCGCTGGGACCGGTGGCCGGGATCACGTCTATGCGCCGGCTCCAGGAGCTGCGTCGGAAGCCACGGCCCGGGAACTCGAACTCCTCGTCGGTGGTTCAAGCGTCTGGATGAACAAGACGATTCTGTCCGGTTTCGGAGGCCTGACGGCCGCTTTCGGCTCGATGCTCTGCTGCACCGGCCCGCTGGTGCTCGCATCAATCGGGCTGTCCGGGGCGGCGCTGTCAGCGTGGCGTCCCTGGCGACCGCTGTTCGTGGTCGTTTCGGTGGGGCTCTTCATACTGGCGTTCCAGATGATCGGCGATTCCGAAGCGCCGACGTGCGAACCCGGGGAAGATGAATATGAAGAGGAAGATGAGCGGGAGTGCGCTTCGTGTGCCGATCCGGCGCGGACACGCCGGACGAAGCGCTGGCTCTATCTGATCACCGCCGTCTCGTTTCTGCTCCTGATCTCTCCGCGCTGGGCGCCGCTGGTGTTCTGACGGAATCGAAGTTCAGGCGAGGTTGTTCAGGAGCGCGCGGACCGCCTCGATTTCCTCATTGTTC
>JBDGUY010000221.1:0-3306 GCA_039585935.1 Gemmatimonadota bacterium | reverse complement strand
GAGCCTATTCGCAATCGAAACTCGCGAATCTGCTGTTCAATCGGGAGCTCGCTCGCCGGCTGGGTGGAACGGGCGTAACGGCGAATGCACTGCACCCGGGCGTGATTGCGACCGAACTTCTGTTCACGGGATTCGCACCGATCCGCCTGCTGCGGCCGTTTCTCAAGACGCCGGAAGCGGGAGCGCGTACTTCCGTGTTTCTCGCCGTAGCCCCCGCCGTCGAGCGACTGACCGGACTCTACTTCATCGATCTCGAACCGGCCCGGCCGTCGCAGGCTGCTCGAGACGACGGCGCGGCCCGTCGTCTGTGGCGGATCAGCGCCGAACTCACGGGAATGGAACCAGAGGAGAATTCGTGACAGGACTTCCTGAACACAGCGCGTTTCGCGGACTCGGTCTCACCGAGCCGCTGCTCGATGCAGTTGCTGACCGCGGATACTCGGAACCGACGGCGATCCAGGTGGATGCCATTCCAAAGGCGCTCGACGGCGCCGACATTTTCGGATGCGCGCAGACCGGCACCGGCAAGACGGCGGCGTTCGTGCTCCCGATGCTGCAGAGACTCGCCGTGACACCGGAGCACCACGGAACGATTCGCGGTCTCATCCTGACTCCGACTCGCGAACTGGCGGACCAGGTGGAACGGGCCGTGGCGCACTACGGGGCCCGCCTGTCGCTGGAGTCGCTCGTGGTGTACGGCGGAGTACCGATCGGGGCGCAGATCAAGGACCTCAAGTTCGGTTGCGACGTTCTCGTCGCGACGCCCGGCCGCCTGCTGGATCACCTCGAGCGTAGGACCGTGAATCTGGACAGCATCGAAGTCCTGGTGCTGGATGAAGCGGATCGGATGCTCGACATGGGATTCATCGACGACGTCCGGAAGATCGTGGCGCAGACACAGCCCGATCGGCAGACGCTGTTGTTCTCGGCGACGATGCCGGACGCGATCCTCGGCCTGGCGCACGAGATGATGCGGGACCCCGTGTCGGTCCAGGTGGGCTTCCAGGCCGCCGCCTCAGGAATCACGCAGGTGCTGCATCCGGTCGACTACGCCAGCAAGCAGGCGCTGGTCTATCACCTGCTGGACTCGTGGGGCACGGGCCCTGCGATCGTGTTCACGCGCATGAAGAGCACAGCGGCGTACCTGTGCGAGTTCCTGAAGAAGAAGGGCGTGTCGGTGGACGACCTGCACGGCGACAAGGGGCAGGCCGAGCGGACCCGCAGTCTGACGCGGTTCCGGGAAGGGAAGACCCGGGTACTCGTGGCCACTAACGTAGCGGCCCGGGGCCTCGACATCGTGGGGATCACGCACGTCGTGAATTTCGATGTCCCGGATGATCCCAAGGATTACGTACACCGCGTGGGCCGTACGGCTCGCGGAGACCAGACTGGAGACGCCGTCACCCTGATGTCGCCGCACGAGGTCATGATGGTCAGGGAGATCGAGAAGCTGACGGACACACCGATCCCACGGGCTGTGGTCGAGGGATTCGAGCCCTCGTTCTCGCCCGACCTCGGCAAGCGGGCGGAGATCCCGGCTGACGTCACACCACGTTCCCGCCTTGCCAGGGGCCGCCGCCGCCGCTGATTTTTCGAGGGGCGCCGTCCGGCGTCCCCTCTCCATTTCCAGCTACCGCTGACACGGCTCTCCCGCCAGGGATTGGGGTGTTGACAAAAGATATATTCAAATATATATATATATATATGTCTTGGTATTTGCTGGCGGGCGCCCTCGCAAGGTGCCGGACGAGCTGGATTCAAGGAGGAAATATGGCCGGGAAGACGGATAGAATCAGTGTCGATGTGGTCCAGGATGCGTCGCGAGTACTGCGCTGCATCGGTCACCCGGTCCGACTGCGGATCATCGAGCTTCTCGACAATCGCGGAGAGCTCAACGTAAGCGCGGTGCAGGAAGCGCTGGAACTGGAGCAGGCCACGGCGTCGCAGCACCTCAGCCTGATGCGCGACAAAGGGATCCTCCGGAGTCGCCGGGACGGCGTAAACATGTTTTACGAAGTACTGGACGAGAAGGTCGTCCAGATCATGAACTGTCTGCGTGACTGTGACGCAGACGCGTCGCGGCGTCGCAACGGCGCCGGCGGGTAGAAAGCGAAACTCCGATGAGAATCATGTCACGCCGGACTCTCTGGCTCGGCATAGCGATCCTGGCTGCCACTCCGCCGGTGGCGTTCGGCCAGCAAGCGTCGACCCAGAGATCGATCAGTCTGGATGAAGCGATTGCCGAGGCGCTGCAGGGGAATGCCGGTCTCGCGATTGCCCGGGCCGGAACCGATGTCGCGCACGCGGACGCGAAACAGGCGTCTTCCTATCTGTGGCCGCGCATCGATGTCGCGACGGGGTGGACCCGGTCGAATGATCCCGTTTTCGCCTTCGGGACGAAGCTGCGGCAGGGGATCTTCAGCGAATCGGACCTCGCCCTCGACGCATTGAACAACCCGGACCCGATCAGCGACTGGGCAACGGGCGCGACCCTCGAGTGGAAGCTGCTCAGTCCGCAGGTGTGGGCCGGACGCTCGGCGGCGTCGAGCGCGGCGGAGGCCGCCGACTGGCAGGAGCTTCGAACACGGGAAGCCACGGTGCTTCAGACCGAAGTCCTGTACTACGAGGCACAGCGGGCCGCGGCTCAGACGCGAGCGGCGGAGTGGTCCGAGGAGGCCGCGCGCTCGGCCCGTGACGTATTCGAGCGCCGGGAGGCGGAAGGATTGCTTACACGTGCCGAAGTCCTCCAGGCGGAAGCCGATCTGCAGGGCGCCGTGGCCGCGCGGATCGATGCCGAGCGCCGGGAGTCGGACGCCTACCGCCAGCTGGCAGTGTTCCTTGGCTGGGGGCCGGAAGTAAGGCCGGTGCTCACGGACACGCTTCGACTCGCCGTGGTGGACCCGCAGGGAGGTGAAAGCACGGCCGGTGCCAGCGTCGCCGTCAACACCGAGCTCACCGGCTTCGACCCGACTCTGCGTGCCGACCTGCACTCCCTGGATCGGGCCCGCGATGCCGCGGCCGCGAACAGCAGCAGGGCCAAGCTCGGATATCTGCCGGAGCTGGACGCCTTTGCCGGCTACTCGATGCATGGAGACGGACTGTTCCAGTCAGACGGCGACAACTGGGTGGGGGGACTGGCCCTGCGCTGGAACATCTTTTCGGGACTCAGCCGAAGCGCCGACACGAAGCGGGCCGATGCCCAGCGGGCGATAGCAGAGACCCGGTACGACGCGACCCTGCGTTCGGCGCAGGCGGAGGTTCTCGAAGCCAGTGATGCAGTGGACGCCGCACACCGCGCGGCAGGTG
>JBDGUY010000220.1:0-9030 GCA_039585935.1 Gemmatimonadota bacterium | reverse complement strand
GTGTCACGTGCTGCATCGGCTTCCATACGAAGCGCACCGTGAACCGGGCGAGAAAGGCCAGAGTGTCGCTGAACCCCGTGCCCTGGTGGCCATGGACGAGATAGATCGATCCCAGCTCCTCGTCGCCCGACACCACCTCGAGCAGCAGGCTCTCGCCCACCAGTGGGGCCCCCGCCGGATTCACCGGCCCGAGCTTCTGTTCCACGAGGACGGGCGAGGCCCATTCCTCGTCGTGATTTCCCCAGAACCGCAGCATCCGCCCGGCCGTGTGAAACGCCGCTTCCCGCTCGTAGACCTCGGGGTATGCGGCGATGACCGCCTCAGGCGGGCTCTTCCATAGCTCCTCGACATCCCCGAGCATCGCGAGGGTATACCCCTCTTCCAGGTAGGTGTCCAGCGCTCGAAGATAGGCTTCTTCACAGGGCTGGAAGTCGTCCGCCCGATCCCGCTTGCCACGGTGCATGTCGGAGAGAACGATGAGACGATCGGTGTCGGCGTCGAAGCGTCGGGACACCTCGTCCGGCCACCAGTGCAGATGCCGGGCTCGCCACATCGCTGCAGTGAGCCCGGCTCCTACCCGCGCGTCGTAGAGCGTCGCGCGAACGTGTTTTCCGGGTCGTCGCTTCATTTCCCCGTCTTCATTGGCACCGTCCTGAATCTACGCTACCGGACGACCAACGGCAGGCGAATCCGGTCCCGGGGCTCCCCCGCTTGATCAGGGAAGCAGAGCCTGTCGCTCGAGCCAGGACCGGATCACGGGCCACTGGAGGGGGCAGTCATTATGCCCGCAAGGCATGACGAGCAATTCGGCCACCGGGGCTGCCTCGGCGAGCTTCCGTCCGTGCGCCACCGGCACGATCGAGTCGTGCTCTCCATGCAGCACGAGAACCGGACCCGAGAACTCCTCCACGATCCGAAGATTGTCGAACGGGTCCCGCACCAGCGGTCCGACGAGACCGAATCGTCGGGCGAGCGGCCGCACTCCGGTAAACGTGGATTCGAGGATCAGAGCCGCGACGTCACGTTGATCGGCAAGAGAACAGGCTGCGGCCCCTCCCAGCGACCGGCCCCAGGCGACGATCCGCTTCGCGTCCACCTCGGGTCTGGCCGCGAGTTGATCGTAGGCCTCCGCCATGACGCGGCCGATCGTGCGCTCCGATGGCTGACCGCCGGACCTCCCGTAGCCCGGGTACTCCACGAGCAGGATGCCCACTCCCCACTCCGGGATGCCGGAAAACGGATCCAGCCAGTAGTCGATGAGCTCGCCGTTCCCGTGCGTAAACACGAGCACCGGAGCGGGGCCTTCGACATTTCGGGCCGGGAGGTACCAGGCCTCGACTTCGTCCGGGCCGAGGCTGATGATCTCTACGTCGGCACGGTTGGCTGCCGGCGAGACGGGGGCTGCGGGAGGCCTCGGGAACAGGGCAGCTCGCTGAAGTACCCAGGTCGCCGCCACCCAGGAACTGAGCGCAACCACGACTATCCCGAGGATTCCGGTCAACATTGCTGCCAGCCGCGCCATGGGTTGGTGCTCCGGCCCGAGACTATTCGTCTGGCTATCTGTGCGCCGTGCTGGCCGCCAGAAATTCCAGGACGACACACCAGGTAGCCTCCACGTCTCCCCCGACCCGTTCGGCGACCAGCATCGACGATCCGTGGGTGCCAGGATCGGACACGTACACTGCATGGCCCTGGCTTCTGAACAACGCGGCCTGGTCGCTGACCGATTCATTTTCCATCTCGGATGCGGGCCGAGTCGCGAGGACGGGAATCGTGATTCGATCGGACACTTCCTCTGCGCGGCAATCCGCCATCGGCCCGCCCGAAGCTGGCGAGAACGCGAGGACCGCGACCACGTCGGGGGGAGCTTCAGCAGCCAGGCGAAGGACGAGCGCCGCACTGTAGCTGCTGCCCCAGATCACCAACGGAACCCCAGGCCTCAACTCCCGCGCGGCGTCCACCGCCGCACGAAGGTCGGGAATCGCGGCGCAGTAGTCGGAAGACTCTCCGATTCCGGCCACGGTCAGATTGTCGCTTCCGAACCTCTCTCCGCCGGATCTCTGGTCCACTGCAAGAAGGTCGTATCCTTCGGCAAGCAGACGGTCGGCAATCGGTGCGTATTCCCCCCGTCCGTTCGAACCGGCCTGGTGAAACGCCATGATCAGCGGACGATCGGTTTCCTCAGCGCCTCCTGAGTACATGTGAGCCACGACCCGGACCGAGTCTGCCGCGAGGAACGAGATCTCCTGCTGGGCGATCGCCGGCCTCGACAGCTGGGATCCGAAGATGATAACGGCAACCGCGCTCACGAGTTCACGATTCCGTCCGCGCGACCGGGTCACCCTTCGTCGTTCCCGTCAGGCTCTGTCTTGAGAGCCGACTGAAAGGTGATCGGCAGTCCGGACGGCGCCTGCAGGAAGTAGATGCGCTCACCGTGTGCATCTACCGGTCCCTGGGGATCGAGTCCGTTCTTCTTGGCGTTCGCCGCGAAGGCTGCCGCGTCATCGACCACGATCTGCAGGAGGATTCCGGCCGGCAGTTCCGGCCCCTCCGGCCACACTTCGATCCAACCGGTTCCAGCAGGAAACACAGCGCCGGAGAACGCGGCCGAGTCGGAGCCTGGACTGGCTGCGTCAGTCATGTCGCGTCGGGGCATCCCGAGGGCGTCCAGCACGGCGGCCAGACTCGCCGCCTCCCGAGTCACGGAACAGAAACGAATTCCCAGCACTTCCACTCTTACCTCCTGGTATATCCTCGTCTGATAGATCAGACCTGGTGTCCGAACCCCGGCTCGGCCGTGACCCGTCTCGCCTGCTGAAGATGTCGATCATCGTGCAAGACTACGGACTCGAACCAGATCCCGAGCGGAATTTGCAGGAACCGGGACACCGGCGACGCGGCCTTGATTCTGGCCAGGTCCAGGCCCTCAGCCTGACCGATGATCCGTGCCAGTGCCTCGAGCGAATGGTCGAACTCGTCAGCGACCTGCGCCATATCGAACCGCGAGACTTCCGGACGATAGATTCGCGGCGACTTGAGCGGCTTCTTGAAGTCCGGCTTCATCGAATCGCGAAACCACCTGGCGAACCGGCCGTACCGGAATGGACCGACGGCCGTCTGATTCCGGTGCCGGCCTCGTGCTATTGCCTGTTCGAGCACTGGCAGGAGCTTTCCGTTCGTCTGGTTCAGGTGGTCCAGGCACTGTCCGACCGACCAGCCGGTCGCCAGTTGAACTGCAGCGAGTCGAGTGGATCGATCAAATCCAGGGTCTCCCGACGCTGAACCTCGAGTCGCGCAACGAGTCCGGCCGAGTCAGGGCTCAAGTCCGAGCCGCCTGCGGTCTCAGCGTCCATTCGCCATTTCGGCTTCGACGGCAGGGACCGACTTGGGTGCTGCCGTGGACAGGACCTCGTGCCCATTCTCGGTCACCAGAACGTCGTCCTCGATGCGAATCCCGATGCCCTCATCGGGAATGTAGATCCCGGGCTCGATCGTGAGGACCATCCCGGGGGCCAAAGGCAGGTTCGGAAGTCCGGGGTCGTGAACGTCCAGCCCCAGGTGGTGTGAAAGCCCGTGAACGAAGAACACCTCGCAGGTCTCCTCGCCGCAAAGGTCGCCGGAATTGCTTGCCATGTGCTCGCGGGCGATCCTGTTCAGATCCTCGATCGTGACACCGGGACGCACCGAGTCGATCGCGGCTTCCTGTGTCGACAGCACGAGTTCATAAAGGTCGCGCTGCCGGTCGGTGAACTTGCCGTTGATCGGGTAGGTGCGGGTGACGTCACCGGCATAACCGGCGTACTCGGCCCCGACGTCGGTGAGCAACAACTCGCCGTCCACCAGCTGCGAGACGTTGTCATTGTAGTGCAGTTCGAGCGCATTGGATCCCGAGGCTACAATGCTCGGGAAGCTGGTCTCGGGAGCGCCCCCGGCGTGAAATTGCGCCTCGATCACTGCCTGGATATCGGCCTCGCCCAGTCCCGGCCCTGCTGAGCGCATTCCCTCCGCCGCACCAAGCGCGGAGAGTTCTGCCGCGCGCCGCAGCCTGGCGAGTTCTTCCTCGTCCTTCACCACGCGCAGCCTCGCGAGCGCTGGTCGGAGGTTTCGGGTCTCGAGGCCGGCGGTGTCGACGGCAGCCATTACGTCCGCGTCCGGCGCTCCACGCATGCCCATTGAGAGAAACAGGGTGGTTCCCGGCGTCGAAGCGCCATCGGTGCGCAGCAACGCCGCCAGTTCCTCCGGCGCGTTACCGAAGCAGCGCACATTCGCGATCCCCGTGACCGTAACTGCATCGGCCGTGGGTCCGTCAGTCGCCGCGTTCCCGGACAGGTACAGGACGGCCGCATGCTCACCCGGTGCGGACCCGTTCAGAACCAGCCAGGCATCAGACAGCTCCAGTCCAGTCAGGTACTCGAAGTCCGATGATGCCACGGGGTATCCGCCAGGCCTGCGAGATGGACTCGTGGCCGGCACGACGGCGACTCCGCTACCGATGGTCTCGAGCAATGCGGATCGCCGGGCGGCAAGGACGCCGGGTGCCACCGGCAGCTCGGGCGCCGCCACGACGGCCGATTCGCAGGAGGCGGATTGCCCTGCGACGGGAGCGGCAGCCAGCGCCAGAAGAGGCAGCTGCAGCAGGAGCGAGTGTCGAGTCTCGAGCATGCTCAATCCTCCAATGAATCCTGGTTGCCACCGGCACCCAGAACATAGATCACCCAGGGCGAGATCGTCATCTCGCTTTCCCAGTCGAACGGATCCTCTGGACGTCCGAGGGGACGGTAGATGGCCTCGACCGAAAGCCCGACCCGCTCGTACACCGAACGATAGTCGTCGCCCGAGCACAGAATGTCGGTAACCGGGCGATCGTCATCCACGTCGAGCATTACGATCCGAACCTCCTGTCCGCTGACGGCGGCCCGGTTCTCGGGAAAGTCGCGCGTCGAGAACGAAGCCCATTCGTGCAGGTAGATCTCCGGCGCCGAGACCAGGTTCACGATCCGGCCGTGGTGTGCGAGCAGACGCTCGAGCGCCCGTAACAGGGTGGCCTTGTGCTCGAGGTCGGGAATGTTGTCGAACGTGAACACCGACAGGATGAGGTCGAAGGACGCCGGCTGGAGCCCCGGTAGCGCTCCATCCGGTACGAGACGGTAGTCGCCCTCCGGATCCAGTTCCCTTGCTCGTACCAGCATGCTCGTAGAGATGTCGACGCCGATCACGTCGAACCCGAGCTCCCGCAGGAAACGCGTGGAACGTCCCGTCCCGCAACCGAAATCGAGACCCTGTCGTCGGCTGACGTGCCGTTCGATGATTTCGGGAAGATCGCGGTACGCAAGATAGTACGTCCCCGGAAACCCGAGATCGGCATACGACTCGGCTCGCCGCTCATCTTCATAGACATTGGAGAATTCCGGACTCATTGCGGTCAGTTCCCGGTTCCCCGGCCCACTCCGACCGCGGATGGCAGAATCCACCTTCCCATGATTTCCTCGGGTTGACGAAGACGCCCGTTTCGGAAGTTCCCGGATGTGATGACCACGACCATTTCGAGCGATGGAACGACAAAGACATACTGGCCGCCGTTCCCCCGAGCCTCGACGGTCGCGATCGACTCGTCGCCCACTTCGTACACGTGGTGCCACCACAGGTATCCGTATTCGTGTCCATTCCTGTCGATCGGCTCCAGCCGGCCGTACTTCTTCCAGGATTCCTCGATCCACTCATGTACGGAATGCCGGTCGGGTCGAGGAAGAACCGGTAGTCGTCGATCCCCAGCGGTCCGAACAGCGTTCGGTGCGCGAACCACTCCACCGGTTCATCCACCACGCTGGCGAGAATCCCACCGAGGATCAGCGGATTCGCGCCGCCGTAATAGACGTGCAGGCCTGGATCCCACAGCATCGGTGCGTCCAACGCGAACTTGATCCAGTCCGGCTGCTCGGTCTGAGTCTGGTACGCGCCCTCGGAGGCGATGGACTCGGGTACCCAGTCTCGGGCGTCGAGGCCGGAGCTCATCGTGAGCAGGTCCTGAACCGTAATCTCGGCCTTCCGATCGTCCCAGTTCTGATACCACCGGTACTGCGGGAGGTATGGAAGCGCCTTTGCATGCGACCCGGCGATACGATCCTCCTGGATCGCCAGGCCCACGAGCGTCGAGGTCACCGACTTCGAGGCTGAACGCATGTCGTGCCTGGTCTCTCGGCCGAAATCGTAGAAATACTCTTCGAGGACCAGTCGTCCCGCTCGCGCGATGAGTATGCTGTGCGTGTACTCCAGCTCGTTGCCCGCCACCGACGCGATGAGACCGCCGATGACACCCGCATCCAGGCCGACCGAGGACGGTGTCGCGGTCGCCCACCCGTCATCGATGAGATCCGGCGCGCGCTCCGTCCACGGACTCGCGGAAGGTCTTCGGGCCGAGGCCTGGGGAGCGTCCGGAGTCGGCGGAACCTCGTCCAGTGACATGCGCGTGAAGGTCAACGAGGTCGAGCCGACCGGACCCACGACGTCCATCACGAGCCGGTCGTTCGCCGCCTCGTACACGCCGCTGAACTCCATCCCGAGCGACTTCTCGCCCACCGTGAACGAGCTCTCGTCGCAAGTGAGGCCATAACCCCACAGGCCCGGGAGCCGCTGGTCCCGAAAGAAGAAGTACCCTCCGATTCCACCTTCCTCATCCTCCTCGATGTACAGGTCGAACGGCAGCTCGTCGTCCGGGACCGCCAACGGGGTCCATTCGACCGTCCAGCGCCGAAATTCACCTGTCGGAACTGCATCAAGGACAATTCTCACGAGCGACGAGCCCTGCTGCAGGAATCCCTCGAGACTATCGCCATCGGAGGAGAACATGCCCCGGAAGCTCAGCGGGGAGGTCTCGGACTGAAACCGGAGGTACGGCCCTTCAGCCCAGCCGCTGATGGTTTCCGTGGTTGCTTGCGTACGAATCGTGACCGTGAAGTCACCCCCGCTGCCCTCGGCGACCGCCACTTGCAGGTCGAACAGGGGAGCCACGGGCAGGTAACCGTGCCAGGCCCCGGCCAGCCCGTCCGGGCAAGCGTGTACCGGCGAGGCCCTGTCGCTTGCCGGCTCGTCGTCACCCGCTCCTGCCGCAACGGCAGTAGAAACGGTCAGAATGTGCGCGAGTATCAGGTAACGCAGCGCATTAGTCCTCACACGGACCCTCCGTTCACCGCCGATATTGTCATCGCGAACGAATCAATGGTATGGTCCCGCCGCTCGGACGTCATCACGGCGGTGGCGAACTCGTGACCAGCTGCCGAATCGGAAAGGTGATTATCCTGATTGATCGGTCCACGCTCCAGAATCTCGGAGCACGAGCTCCGGAGTCGATCCTGCTGTCCGACGGCGATCATCTCGATTGGGTCCAGACCGCCGCCGAGGCGATAGAAGCCACCGGTGCAACGCGTGCCGAACTCGTCGCTCTGGATGCTGCAGCCGGGCCGGATGTCCCGGTCGCTGTCCGCCTTGCGCTCAAACTCGCCGCGAGTCGCGCAGCTGTAAGAGAAATCCAGGAGCCTGTTCACCTGTCGGTGGTGTTCGCGGTCTACAAAGAGCACGCGCGGATTCTCAGGCCGAAGGAGCACGAGCACGGGGAAGACTTCCTGCGTCGCAAGCTCGGCCAGCTCGAGTGGCTGTTCGAGCGCACGCCGCAGCATTCCTGGGACCTGACGGTGGTGGACGACGGGTGTCCCGAGGGAAGTGGTGCGATGGCGGAGGCCATTCTCGACGGGACCCCGGACGTGGAAGCCCGGGTCCTGTATCTCGGTGACGCGATCCTGGCGGCACTCCCGATCGCAGCGGGCCTCACCTCGACGGACGACAGCCGGAAAGGCGGCTCGATTCGATACGGGATGTGGGAAGCTGCCGGCCACGACCGACCGGGCCACGTGATCCTGTTCACCGACGCCGACCTCTCTACGCATATGGGGCAGGCCGGACTGTTGCTGGACCCGATCATCCGGGAAGGTCGAAGCGCCGCGATCGGGTCACGCCGCCACCCGGCCTCGGTGGTGCTCAAAGAGGGAACCCGGAACAACCGTGGAAAGCTGTTCATCTATCTGTGGAAACGGCTCATTCCGCAGCTGCGAGGAATCACGGACACGCAGTGCGGGTTCAAGGCATTTCGCGCCGACAGCATGCGTACGTGGATCGAGGACGTGACGGAAAACGGGTTCGCCTTCGACATCGAGTTTCTGTTGCGCGCGGAACGAGCGGGTCCGCGAACGATAGCTACGGTTCCGGTGGCATGGATCGATAGCGACGCAGCGTCCACGACCACGGACCTGCAACCCTACCTGCCGATGCTCCGGAGCGTCGCTCGATTCTACCGGGAGATTCTGCCGCCCGATCCGGTCGCGGAGACCTTCGCCAGCTTGATCGAGTCGATGTCCGAGGAGGAGTTCCAGCGGCTGCTGGAGCAGATCCCGGTGGCGATCGCAGACCGTGAGCCGGCGGAGTTCGATGTGTTCTCGGGTGTCACGGCCTCGGAGCTGGCCGACCTGGCAGGTCTCTGACCCGGAACAAGCTACGGCTCCGATACAGGGAGGGCGTCCGACCGTACGGACGCCCTCTCCCGGCCTCAGGTCCAAGCCCGGCGAATCAGGCGTACATCTTCTCGAGCCTGTTGAGGCAGCTCGTCCAGCCGCCCTCGTGGTCCTTCACCAGTTCCTCCGTCGGAAGACCGGAGTGGACCATCGTAACCTCGGTGCCCCCGTCGACGGCCCTGAACTCCACGGTAATCAACGACTCTCCGGCATCCGGGTGCTCGTCCCAGCTCCAGGTGTATACGAGGCGGGCCGGCGAGTCGATCTCCCGATACACGCCCCGCGCGTTGTGCTCTCCGCCGTCTGCATTCTTCATCTGGATGTGGAAACGACCGCCCGCGGTCAGATCGACCTCGGCGATCGCCACCTCCATGCCCTCCGGCGCCGACCAGTGTTTCAGGTGCTCCGGCTGCGTCCAGGCGGCGAATACGGCTTCCGGCGTGGCCTTGATGGTCCTGACCAATGTCAG
>JBDGUY010000219.1:0-3376 GCA_039585935.1 Gemmatimonadota bacterium | reverse complement strand
TGCCGGTAGCGAGGAATACCGCGCGCTCCTTACCGAGGATTCCTGCCATCCGGTCCTCGAGTTCCCGCACCACTCCGCCGCGGGAGTAGTAGTCCGGAGCGATACCCTTTTCGTCGATGATCGAGGCGAGAGCCTGCGAGAACTCGAGCGGGCTGAGCGACTGGCCATCGCCCGTGAACTTCACGGTGGTCTGCGAGTGCTCGGACCTCCGCCGTGCGGGCCGGCCGGTGAGGGAGGCCGGCATTGCTCCGATGCCGGCTGCGGATGCCAGTGACGCCGCGGCGCCGGTGCCTACGAACGCTCGTCGGGATATCTGTTTCATGAGCGCAAGATGTCGGACACGATGGGAAGCGGGAAAGAGGGGACCGAACCCGGTGATCCGGGTCCGGTCCCTTCCAGATTCTGATCAGCCGGAAGTGCCCGGGATCTAGTTCCCAGCCGGGTAAGACAGGTCGGGCCGAACCCAACCGCCGGAATTCACCGCCCGCCTCAGCGTCGGTCCGGTCTTCGCCCGCATCTCCTCGATCCGATCGCCGAAGCTTGACTCCAGCTCGGCCTGGCGCTCATGGAACACCGCCTCGCTCGTGGCCGCCTGCACGACCAGGTACGCGGGAAGGTCGGTTCCGGTCATGTACTGGTAGACGCGCCAGCCATGCTCGACACCCGCGTCCCGGTACATGGACTGCCACCCCGAAAGCGAGGCCTCGAACTCCGCTACCTTGTGGGGATGAACGAACAACTGCGTGTAGTAGCGGAACGGCTGCTCCGCGTTGATCTGTACGCGGTCGGGCATGTACGAGAGGTCGGTGCGCAGCCCGATATAGTACATGTCGCGACTGGACACGAGCTTGTCGCCTTTAGCCATCGATTCGGCGCCTCGATCGCCGAGCTTGGCGAGTGCTGCACCCCAGGTGGCATTCAGCTCGGCGAGGTCTCCGGGGCCTCCGGGCATCACGTAGGCGTAACCGAACATCTGGCTCTGAACCGTAGCCCACCCTACGTCCGAGATGCCCGCATCGGACATCATGGACAGGAACGAACGACTGTTCTCCTCGAACGCCGCCTGGTCCGAGATCGGAACGTGCTCGGCGAAAATGGTGAGCCACTGGACCTCGGGCTCCTGGGCCTGTGCCGGCAGAGCGAACATCAACAAGAGTGGGAGGAAGAGGTAACGATTGCGCTTCACGAGTGCCTCCTTGCGGACGGGACGGGATGTGGGGGACAGGTAAAGGTCGCCCAAATGTCCGCTCGAGGTCAAGGACCGGGCGGCCGGGCCGGGCGGCCTCGTGACGTCGCCGCAGCGCGGCATCCAGCTCCTCAGTACGCCTTCAGCTCCTCCATCGCCGCCGCGATATCTCCTACCTGCGGCAGGATCGCCTCTTCGAGCTGGGGCGCGTAGCCGACGAATGTGTCCGTAGAGGCGAGGCGGCGGACCGGGGCGTCCAGCCACTCGAACAGGTCTTCCGCAACGCGGGCTGAGATCTCCGCCCCCCAGCCCCACGACTTCGCGTCCTCGTGCGCCACCAGCACCCGGTTCGTTTTCTTCACCGAGCGCTCGATCGCATCCATGTCGAGCGGGTTCAGCGAACGCAGGTCCAGCACGTCCGCGGAGATCGGCCGGCCCTCGCGCTCCAGCTGCCTGAGCGCCTTCCGGGTGCGTTCGACCAGGGCGCCGTACGTCACGACCGTGAGCTCCGTTCCCTCCTCCACCAGCGCCGCGCGGCCGAACGGGATCATGTAGTCGGGCCCGGGATAGCGACCCTTGTTGTAGGTCTGCCGGTACAGGTGCTTGTGTTCGAGGAACAGCACCGGGTCGTCGCAACGAATCGCCGTCCGCAGCAGTCCGTTCGCGTCCTCGGCGTTCGATGGGCAGATCACGTGCATGCCCGGTGTATGCGTGAACAGCGAGGCGCCGGTCTGCGAATGGTACACGGCACCACCGGACAGGTAGCCGCCGTACGTGGTGCGGATCACGACCGGGCAGGTGAACGCCCCGTTCGACCGCCAGCGCATGGTGGTCATCTCGTTTCGCAGCTGGTGGAAGGCCGGCCAGATGTAGTCGAAGAACTGGATCTCGACCACCGGCTTGAGGCCGCGCAGGGCCATGCCGATCGCGCGGCCCACGATGTTCGCCTCGGCCAGCGGCGAGTTGAACACCCGCTCCGATCCGAACTCGCGCTGCAGGCCCGCGGTGACCTTGAAAACGCCTCCCTTCCCCTTCACTTCGTCCAGGTAGCGGTCGCGCGACACATCGGCCACGTCCTCCCCGAACACCACGATGCGCGGGTCCCGTCGCATCTCGTCCCGCATGCACGCGTTGACCAGGTCCACCACGGTCGTGTCGACCGCCTCGGGTGGGTATACCGGCTCCGTGGAGAACTCGTCGGAGGTTGGATTCGCGTCATGCGAGTAGACGTTGACGTAGACCGTGTCGGCTCCCGGCTGCGGACGCTCGGCAGCGCGCTCCGAGGCCTCCGTGATCTCGGCGTCGATCTCTTCGCGCATGCGGGCCAGGTCGTCCTCGGAGGCAATTCCCTCCTGGACCAGGAACGCACCGAAATTCGTGATCGGATCCCGCTCTTCCTCGGCGTCCCGCTCGACCTCCGGCTTGTACATCCGCTCGTCATCCGACATCGAGTGGCTGTACGGACGGGTCACGTGCGCGTGCACCAGCGCGGGCCCGCGCCGCTGTCGGCAGTGCTGGATCACCTCCTGGAAGACACCGTAGCTGGCGATCAGGTCGGTACCGTCGACCTCGCGGATCATCAGGTCCGGGAAGCTCGACACGACCCGTGAGATGCTGCCGCCCGGAGTATTCACCTCGACGGGGACCGAGATTGCGTAGCCGTTGTCCTCGACCAGGTAGATCACGGGAAGCTTGAGATTACTGGCGGTGTTGAGAGACTCCCAGAACTCGCCCTCGGAGGTCGTGCCGTCGCCCGTCGTGACCAGCACGACTTCGTCGTCGTCGAAGCCGATCTCATCTGACAGGCCCAGTGTCGCGGCCCGCACGCCGGCCTCGGCGCATCCCACGGCCTGCAGGAATTGCGTGCCGGTCGGGCTCGACACCGAAACGATGTTCCAGTCCTTGTGCCCCCAGTGCGATGGCATCTGCCGACCGCCGCTCGCCGGGTCCTCCGCGGCACCGACACCCTGCAGGAACATCTCGTACGGCGTCACGCCGAGCTGCAGGCACAGCGCCCGGTCCCGGTAGTAACCGAAGAACCAGTCCTGCCCCGCCCGCAAGGCCATTCCAGCAGCCGTGAGGACCGCCTCGTGTCCCGCGCCGCTGATCTGAAAGAAGATCTTCTGCTGGCGCTTCATCAGCAGCTCGCGGTCGTCGATGCGCCGCGAGGTGACCATCGTGCGGTACATC
>JBDGUY010000218.1:0-3388 GCA_039585935.1 Gemmatimonadota bacterium | reverse complement strand
CTTTTTTCCGCGCCTCCGGCGTCCGCGCTACGGACTGCATCGGAGACGCGGTTTTCGACGATACCCAGATGGGGGACACGGCCAGGCCATGCCCACGATCAACCAGTTAGTCCGTAAGGGACGGGTAAAGATCGAGAAGAAGCGCAAGGCGCCCGCTCTCGAAGCGAACCCGCAGAAGCGCGGTGTGTGCACGCGTGTGTACACCACGACTCCGAAGAAGCCGAACTCGGCGCTCCGGAAGGTCGCGCGCGTGCGGTTGACGAACGGGTACGAGGTAACGGCCTACATTCCGGGTGAAGGACACAACCTCCAGGAGCACAGTATCGTGCTGATCCGTGGAGGCCGGGTGAAGGATCTCCCGGGTGTGCGGTATCACATCGTGCGCGGCACGCTCGACGCATCGGGTGTCGCGGACCGGAAGCAGAGTCGCTCCAAGTACGGGTCGAAGCGCTAACGGAAGAACCGGCGGGTCCGGCATGTCCGGGACGCCCGGTTCGGCACTGGATTTCGACGGCAGGCAAAGCCCGGCCCGGATAACAGGCCGGGCATTCTGTTCAAGGAAGAGCACATGTCACGCAGGAACAGGTCGACACCGAGAGAGATCCCCGCTGATCCCAAGTATGGCAGCGGCGAGGTCACGCGCTTCATCAACGTCCTCATGCTGGACGGGAAGAAGTCGACGGCCGAGGGGATCTTCTACGAGGCAATGCGGAAAATCGAAGAAAAGACCGGCCAGCCCGGTCTGAACGTGTTCCGACAGGCCCTGACCAACACCAAGCCAGTACTGGAGGTAAGGAGTCGGCGGGTCGGGGGCGCGACATACCAGGTGCCGATGGAAGTGTCTCCGCGTCGCCGGGACTCGCTTGGTCGGCGTTGGCTGATCCGGTCGGCCCGCGGCAGGGCCGGGAAGTCGATGTCCGATCGCCTGGCGGCAGAGCTGCTGGACGCATCGCGTGGAGACGGCGGGGCCGTGCGAAAGAAGGAAGAGATTCATCGGATGGCGGAAGCGAACAAGGCGTTCGCTCACTATCGCTGGTAGTCCCGACAGGGAAGAGCGGCTCCCTGCGGGCGCCGTACAGGACTGACAGGAAGAAACGACGGATTCGAACATAGATGGCACGTAAGACACCGCTGGAGAGAGTCAGGAATATCGGCATCATGGCGCACATTGATGCCGGCAAGACGACTACGACTGAGCGCATCCTTTACTACACGGGTCGCCTGCATCGGATGGGCGAGGTGCATCACGGCGACGCGACGATGGACTGGATGGAACAGGAGCAGGAGCGGGGGATCACGATTACGTCCGCCGCAACGACCGCATTCTGGGATCGCGAGGATGATGAGTTCCAGATCAACATCATCGACACTCCCGGGCACGTGGACTTCACGGTCGAGGTCGAGCGGAGCTTGCGGGTGCTGGACGGCGCGGTTGCGCTGTTCTGCGCGGTTGGCGGTGTCGAGCCCCAGTCGGAGACGGTCTGGCGCCAGGCGGACAAGTATCGAGTCCCGCGCATCGCGTTCGTCAACAAGATGGACCGGATCGGTGCCGACTTCGAACAGGTCGTCCAGATGATGAAGGATCGGCTGGGCGCCAAGGCGTACCCGATCCAGTACCCGCTGGGAGAAGGTGAGCTGTACACGGGTCACATCGACCTGGTTCGAATGGTCGAGATCGTGTACGACGAAGACTCGCTGGGCGTGAAGTGGACCGAGGGTCCGGTCCCGGATGCCCTGATGGAGAAGGCCGAGCAGCTCCGGCATGAGCTCGTGGAAGCTTCCGTGGAGCACGACGAAGAGCTTCTTGAGCACTATCTCGAGGGCGCTGAACTGGGAGAGGAAGAAGTCCGGCGGGCGGTCCGGAAAGCGACGCTCGCAGGAGCGATCACTCCAGTGATGTGCGGAGCTTCTTTCAAGAACAAGGGCGTCCAGAAGCTCCTGGACGCGGTGATCGACTATCTGCCGTCACCCCTGGAGGTGCCACCGGTAACGGGGCACCTGCCGAACCACGACGAAAGCGTCGTTGAGCGGACGGCCTCGGACGACGAGCCGTTTTCGGCACTGGCGTTCAAGATTATGACCGACCCGTATGTCGGCCGCCTGACTTACCTCCGGGTGTACTCAGGCGTCCTGCAGGCCGGCTCGCATGTCGTGAACGTCACGCAGGACAAGAAGGAGCGTGTGTCGCGACTCCTTCAGATGCACGCGAACAAGCGCGAAGAGGTGGACGAGCTCAGGGCAGGGGATATCGGCGCGGCGATCGGGTTCAAGTTCGCCCGGACCGGTGACACCCTGGCCGACAAGGACGATCCGGTGATTCTCGAAGCGATGAGCTTCCCGGAGCCGGTGATCCGAGTCGCGATCGAGCCGAAGACCAAGGTCGATCAGGACAAGCTGTCCGAAGCCCTTGCAAAACTCGCGGAAGAGGACCCGACGTTTCGTGTGAGCTCGGACGAGGAGACCGGTCAGACGTTGATCAGCGGGATGGGAGAGCTCCACCTCGAGATCATCGTCGATCGCCTGCAGCGCGAGTTCAAGGTGAATGCGAACGTAGGCCGGCCGCAGGTTGCGTATCGGGAGACGATCCGGGTTCCCGTCAACAAGGTCGAAGGCAAGTTCGTTCGCCAGTCTGGCGGCCGCGGACAGTACGGCCATGTCGTGGTAAACCTGGAGCCGACCGAGCCGGGCGTCGGGTTCATGTTCGAGGATGCGATCGTGGGCGGGTCGATCCCCCGCGAGTACATCAACCCGGTGCAGCAGGGGATCCGGGAAGCGATGGATTCGGGAGTCCTCGCCGGTTACCCGCTGATCGACATCAAGGCGACGCTGATCGATGGGTCGTACCACGATGTCGACTCGAACGAAATGGCGTTCAAGATCGCCGGTTCGATGGCCCTGAAAGCGGGTGTCCGGAAAGCGGATCCGGCGATCCTCGAGCCGATCATGGATGTCGAAGTCGTGACGCCTGATGACTACCTGGGCGACGTGATGGGCGATCTGAGCAGCCGGCGCGGCAAGATCGGGGGCATGACACAGCGCGCGGGAGCGCAGGTGATCGGAGCCTCGGTTCCTCTCGGCGAGATGTTCGGATACTCGACTACGCTGCGATCCCTGAGTCAGGGCCGGGCAGTCTACAGCATGCAGTTCTCGCATTATTCGGAAGTACCGAAGTCAAGGGCCGAAGAGATTATCGAAGGCCGTAACTGAACGATCCGGGACACGATCCCGGCTAGCGGAACCAGAACGAGTCGCGACCGGGAAATGAGTCGCGACAAGGAGTTTTGTCGAGATGGCGAAGCAGAAGTTTGAGCGAACGAAGCCGCACGTGAACGTGGGAACGATCGGGCACGTGGATCACGGCAAGACGACGCTGACGGCGGCGATCACG
>JBDGUY010000217.1:0-3939 GCA_039585935.1 Gemmatimonadota bacterium | reverse complement strand
GGTACCGTCACCAGGGCGAATGACCACGCTATGGCTCCGGGCTCGGTACGCGACGACATGATGGCGTCGATCGCCGAAATGAAGCCGAGCACATAAGCGACGACCAGCACCCAGCCCCAGATCCTCTTCCACCGGCTCTTCGGCGGCTTGGCCTCAGCCTCTTCCTGGACGTTTCCGGTATCCGTGTCGGTGTCTGTCATCGCTGTCCGTTCCTCGGAAAGGTCCGAATTCGACACACTCATCGAAGCTGCCGGCATCGTCGTCGCCAGGGCCGGCGCGGTCACCGTACCCGCGGCCCCGGCTATACCGAACGCCAGGGCAGCGATCAGCAGGCGCCGCGAAAGCAGCCGGATGAGGCTGCGATCACAGCCCGGCACCTCAGAATGCACATTTGCATCAGCAGCAACCATTGCGGCTCGCCCTCAGTTCTTTGGCCGGAACCTCGCCTGGAAGAAGCGCAGGTACTCGGGTTCGTAGGTGAATTCGAGCCCGCCGATCGACTCCCGCTTGTCCCAGATCTCCATTACCGACTCGGCCACTACGTCCATGTGTGCCTGCGTGTAGACGCGTCGCGGGATGGTGAGCCGCACCAGCTCCAGCGCCGGCCGCCGGTTCTCGCCCGTCTCCGGATTCCGGCCCGCCGATACGTTGCCTCGCTCCATCGCCCGTACGCCGGACTCAACGTACAGCTCTGCCGCCAGCGCCTGGGCCGGAAATTCGTCCTGGTCGAGATGCGGCAAGAACTTCTTCGCGTCGAGGAACACGCCGTGGGTACCGATCGGCTTCATGATCGGGACGCCCTCGTCGGCGATCTTGTTTCCCAGGTAGTGGACCTGCCCGACGCGCGCATGAATGTGGTCGTGCTGAATCGACTCGTAGATCCCTATCGACAGCGCCTCCATGTCGCGGCCGGACATCCCCCCATACGTATGAAGACCCTCGTAGACCACGACCATGTTGCGAGCCTTGTCGGCCAGCCCATCGTCGTTCACGGCGAGGAATCCACCGATGTTTACGAGATGGTCCTTCTTGGAGCTCATCGTGCAACCGTCGGTGAGATCGCAGATGTCCCGAACGATCTGCTCCATCGACCTGTCGGCCTGTCCCGGCTCGCGCTCCTTGATCAGCAATGCGTTCTCGGCCACCCGCGTCATGTCGTGGATCACGAGAATCCCATGCTCGTGCGCGAGTTCCGACACCTGTCGCAGGTTCTCGAGCGAGATCGGCTGGCCACCGCACATGTTCACCGTGGTGGCGATCGAGATATAGGGAATCTTCTCCGCTCCGACCTCGTCGATCAGCGCCTGGAACTTGTCCAGATCGACGTTCCCCTTGAACGGGTGCATCAGGTCGGGTTGGTGCGCTTCGTCGATGATCACGTCCACGAAGGTCGCGCCGGCCATTTCCTGGTGCAGCCGGGTCGTAGTGAAGTACATGTTTCCGGGCACGAAATCCCCGTCCTCGATCAGCAGCCGACTGATCATGTGTTCGGCTGCGCGACCCTGGTGGGTCGGGATCAGGTGCTTGTAGCCATACACGTCCCGCACCGCGTCTTCGAGGTGGTAGTAGTTCCGGCTTCCGGCGTAGGCCTCGTCGCCGAGCATCATTCCGGCCCACTGGCGATCACTCATCGCGCTGGTGCCGGAGTCGGTCAGCAGATCGATGTATACGTCTTCCGAGCGAAGCAGGAAGGTGTTGTATCCGGCTCCCTCGATGGCGGTCTTCCGCTCGTCCGCGGTGAGCATCTTGAGCGGCTCGACCATCTTGATCTTCCAGGGCTCGGCCCAGGATCGTCTTCTTGTCGGCATGGGATCACTCCCGATTGCGGTGTTCGTGTTTCAGGGTCCTGCGGGCGAACAATGTACAGGCCTCGACGACCTTTCGCTCGTGCCAGCGGCTGCCGACCTTGGGGATGGGGAAACCCCTCGTGGACCGGCATCTCGCGGCTGTCCCGCGATCAGCGAACCCACCTTTCGAGAGGCACGTAATGAAAGGCAGTCTGGCACTCATCACGGGGGCAAGCGCGGGCATAGGAGCGGCCACTGCTCGTCGCTTTGCGGCGGTCGGAGCCAACCTCGTGTTGTGGGCGCGGAGGGAAGATCGGCTGATCCAGCTCGCTTCGGATTTGCACGAGGCACATCGCGTGGACGTTCACACGGCCTGCGTGGACGTGCGAGACCGCGCGGGAGTGAACTCGGCGGCGGCACAGCTGATCCGGGACATCGGCACGCCTGACCTGCTGCTCAACAACGCCGGACTGGCCAGTGGACTGTCGTTCCTGCAGGACGGCGACCACGAAGACTGGGACCGGATGATCGACACCAACCTCAAGGGCCTTCTGTATGTGACCCGCGCGATCCTGCCGGCCATGGTCCAGCGCGGTACGGGCCACGTGATCAACATCGGAAGCACGGCCGGGCACCAGGTCTATCCGAAGGGTAATGTGTACAACGCCACCAAATTCGGTGTGAAGGCACTCACCGAGGGGATGAATCTCGACGTGGCCGGCACCGGGATTCGCGTGTCGAGCGTCGACCCCGGCTTCGTCGAGACCGAATTTTCGGTCGTCCGGTTTCACGGCGATGCCGAGCGTGCGGAGGGCGTGTACCAGGGGTTCACACCGTTGTCGGGCGACGACGTTGCGGATGTCGTGCTCTTCGTGGCCACGAGGCCCGCACACGTGAACCTGCACGACGTGGTCCTGCTTCCGACCGCGCAGCGAAACGTGTACGTAGTGGACCGGAACGAATGAGACCCTGATGGAACTGAACCAGACCGGCCCGATTCTACCCGACGACTCCGGACGCCCGGGGGCCAGGCAGGAGGGGGAACACGAGCGGACGGGTGGTTTCGCTCTGGCGCGATTCGAGGCGTGGGCTCTGCCACGCATGGCACGGGCTCTTCCGGCCTGGGTTACGCCCGACCACCTTACGGGACTCGGCCTGCTCGCGTCGACGCTGATCGCCGTGGCGTACGTCCTGACCAACCGGAACGAGAACTGGTTGTGGGCGGTCAATGTCCTGCTGGTGGTCCAGTGGTACGGCGACAGCCTGGACGGCACGCTCGCGAGGGTCCGTCGAATCGAGCGACCGCGGTATGGCTACTATCTCGATCATCTCACGGACGCGTATTCGACGCTGGCGATCGGTCTCGGACTGGGGTTCTCTCCCTACATGCTGCTGTCGGTCGGGCTCGCGATCTCGATCGGCTACCTGCTTCTGTCGATCAACGTGTATCTGGAGACACACGTGTTTGGGGAATTCAGACTCGGACACGGTCTTCTTGGACCCACCGAGGCGCGGCTGCTGCTCATGGCCCTGAAACCCACCGAGGCGCGGCTGCTGCTCATGGCCCTGAACACGCTCGCGCTGTTGCTCACACCGATGTGGTTCACGTTTCGGGGAGTGACGTTTACGCTGTTCGACGTGATCGGAGTCGCGGGAGCGCTCGGGATGTTCGGCATTCTCGTCACTCGAGCTGCCGGAAACCTGCGCGCGCTGTCCCGACTGGAGCCGCCGGGTGTCCGCCGGGACTGAGTTCGAGCCGGCGGGATCGGCCGGGCGTGTGCAGGATCGGGGGCTCCGGACGTCATGGGGGACGACAACGGATTCACAGGTCATCCCCCGCAAGGAGGCAGGCATGAGGAACACGATCGTGGCCGGACTCGCGACGACGGCAGCTTTGCTCGCCGGGCCGCACTCCGATATGCAGCCCGCAGTCGCACAGGAGGCCGGAAACCAGGAGGCACCGGTGTACCGATCTACCGCAGACGACCGGGAGGGCGTTTCGATCACGGTCTACAATCAGAACTTCGGGCTCGTTCGAGAGATTCGGGACCTGTCATTCGCCCGCGGGCGAGTGGCACTCGAGTACGGCGACGTCGCCTCGACCATCCAGTCCGAGACTGTGCACATGCGGCCGCTCACCGGGCCTCGACTC
>JBDGUY010000216.1:0-3413 GCA_039585935.1 Gemmatimonadota bacterium | reverse complement strand
CCCGCGCGTTGCCTGATTCCAAACCCCCGCTTATACTTCTAGGCTCTCGGATTCCCGGGTCGCGGAGCGCGGCCCGGCGTCCGACGGACGCGAGCGCGGAAACGCGACGGCGCGTTTTTTTGGTTTTCGGGGACGATTGCGTCCGACGGTCGTAGAGTTCGGAAGAAGAGGGCCAGCCGGATGTTCGAGCAACTGGGCGAGCGCCTGGACGGCGTATTCCGCGGGTTCCGCAGCAGAGGGGTTTTGACGGCCCCGATGCTCCGGGAGGGCCTGCGTGAAGTTCGTCGGGCGCTGCTCGAGGCGGACGTGAATTTCCACGTTGCCCGGGACTTCCTGAAGCGTGTCGAACAGCGCGCCGTGGGAGAGGACGTCCTGAAGTCGGTCAAGCCCGGCGAGCAGGTCGTGAAGATCGTGCACGACGAGCTGATCGATGTGCTGGGTGGCGAGGCAGCCGCGGAACTCAGTGAAGCGACGGTTCCGCCGACCGTCATCATGCTCGTGGGCCTGCAGGGCTCAGGGAAGACGACGACGGCCGGAAAGCTGGCGCTGAGACTGTCGCGGGACGGACGAAGGCCGTTGCTCGTGGCCTGCGATCCGTATCGCCCGGCGGCAGGAGACCAGCTGGCGACCCTCGGGGTGTCGATCGACGTCCCGGTGGTGCACGAGGCAGGTGAGAAGGACGTGGTGGCGATCGCGACCAGGGCCGTGGATTCGGCCCGTCGCGAAGGCCGCACTCATGTGCTGCTGGACACCGCGGGGAGGTTGCAGGCCGACACCGAGCTGATGGATGAGCTCGCCCGGCTGAAGGAAGCGATCGGCCCCAACGAGATCCTGTTCGTGGCGGACGGCATGACGGGGCAGGAAGCCGTGCGGAACGCGGAGGGATTCAACGATGCGGTCGGAATTACGGGCGTAGTTCTGACCAAGATGGACGGCGATGCCCGTGGCGGAGCCGCACTGTCGATTCACGGTGTGATCGGCGTGCCGGTCAAGTTCGTAGGGGTCGGCGAAAAGCTCGAAGATCTGACCGTCTTCGATCCGAAACGTATGGCGGGCCGGATCCTCCAGATGGGGGATATCGTCGGGCTGGTCGAGAAGGCACAGCAGACGATCGACCTGGAAACGGGACAGCGGTTCGAAAAGAAGGTGCTCGGAGGCGAAGAATTCGACCTCGAGGACTTTCTGCAGGCGATGCAGCAGATCCAGAAGATGGGTCCGCTGGAAGGCCTGCTGAAGATGATTCCGGGCGTGAAGCCGAAGATGCTGGAGGGGGTGGAAGTAGATCCCAAACGCATCCGGCACATGGAAGCGATCGTGCTTTCCATGACCCCGGAGGAGCGGAAGCGACCCGACATGATGAACGGGTCGCGTCGGGCGAGAGTCGCCCGGGGCTCGGGCAGACCGGTACACGAAGTGAACCGGCTGCTGAAGCAGTTCAAGGAAATGCGGAAGACGATGAAGCAGATGCGGAAGCTCGCGCCTCGCCTTGCGGCGAGTGGCGGCGGTCTCGACGGTCTGCTTGGCTGAGTCTTCCGGACGATTCGAGACCGGCCCGACGGGAATCCGTCGGAAATACCGGTCCGGCAGGCGGTACGGCGAAAGCCCGGAAAAGGACGACGGACAGTAATGCCCACGACGATTCGACTTCAGCGCACGGGCCGGAAAGCACAGGCCTCGTTTCGTATCGTAGTCTCAGATTCCGCCGAGCAGCGAGATGGCCCGGCGATCGAGACACTCGGTACCTACAACCCGCGAACCCGGCCGTCGCTGATCCGACTGGACGCCGCCGCAGCCCTCAACTGGCTGCACGAAGGCGCCCAACCGACCGATACGGTGGTTTCGATCTTCCGGAAGACCGGGGTATGGGAGAAGTACAAGGCCGGCACCACGGCTGACGCTCTCGAGGAGACCGTAATTGAACTCGGTCCCCCAGAGGGCCAGCGCGGGACCTCTCGACGGGCCGCGATCGCCGCCGAGGCCCAGAAGGAAGCTGCGAAGCGCCGCGTCGAGGAGAAGGCCGCCGCCGAGGCATCGGCAAAGAAGGCCGCCGCGGACGCGAGGAAGAAGGCCGAAGAGGAGGCTGCCCAGGCAGCGGCCGAAGCCGAGGCTGCTCCGGCCGAGGAGGCTGAGGAGCCGGCTGCGGAGGCCGAGGCCGAAGCAGAAGCTGCCGCTGAAGAGCCGGCCGCCGACGCAGAGGCCGAGCCCGAGGTGGAAGCCGCCGCGGAGGAGCCGGTGGCTGAGCCGGAGGTAGAAGCTGAGGCCGAGCCGGAGGCCGAACCTGCCGCCGAGGAGCCCGTTGCCGAGGCCGAGCCAGAAGCAGCAGCTGCCGCTGAAGAGCCGGCCGCCGAAGCAGAGGCCGAGCCCGAGGTAGAGGCTGCCGCCGAGGAGCCCGTTGCCGAGGCCGAGCCGGAGGCGGAAGCAGAGCCGGAGGCCGCCGACGAAGAGGCTTCCGAGAAGGAAGATAAGTAGGGAGCCTGGCCACACACGATTCTCGGAGCACGAAGCGGGACCTGTGGACGCGATCGTGGTTGGGCGCCTGCTGAAGGCGCACGGGCTGGCCGGAGAGATCCTGGCCAGCATCGATACCGGAGACCCGGAACTGGTATTCACTCCGGGGCGCGAATTCGGATTCGCGATACCGGCAGGCGACCCGCCGCGGAGCCTGACGCTGGAGACTGCCCGGCCGCACAAGGGCGGGTACCTGCTCCGGTTCCGGGAGATCGCAAGTCGCGAGGCGGTTGATTCGGTTCGCGGGCGGGAGATAACGGTTCCGCCCGCTGTACTGCGGCCGCTGGAGGAGAACGAGTACTTCCTCCACGATCTCGTCGGGCTCGAAGCCTGGCGGGAAGGAGGAGAACGAATCGGTGCCGTGATCGAGGTCTATGAACTCGGCGGGCGCATCCTTCTCGGCGTGGAGATGCAGGGGCATGAGAGGCTCGTCCCGTTTCGGCCGGAACTGGTTCGAAGCGTGGATCGAGAGTCCGGTCGGGTCTGGATCGACCCGCCACCCGGACTGCTCGAGTTGTAAGAAGTCGGTCGAGGAACGGGGGGATCGTGCGGATCAACGTGGTGACGATCTTCCCGGAGTTCTTCGATGAGCCGCTCCGGACGAGCATTCCCGGGCGGGCGGCGACGGCGGGAATCGCCGAGTATCGCGTGGTCGATCTGCGGGACTACACGCACGACCGACACCGCACGGTAGATGATGAGCCGTATGGAGGTGGCGCCGGCATGGTGATGAAGCCGGAGCCGTTCTTCGAAGCGGTGGATGCGCTGGAACCGAAGGGCCCGATCGTCCTGCTGAGCCCGAGTGGCCGACAGTTCGATCACGAAGCAGCCGTTCGGTTCTCGCTGCAGGAGGAGGTCACGCTCCTCTGCGGGCATTACAAGGGAGTCGACGAACGGGTCGCGAC
>JBDGUY010000215.1:0-3426 GCA_039585935.1 Gemmatimonadota bacterium | reverse complement strand
TCTTCCAGGTAGTCCTCTCGGGCATGCATCGGCGTATGCGGCGTGGTGAAGGAAAGAAACAGGAAGAACGGTTCATCCCGGTGTCGCGCGATGAAGTCCACGGCGCGCTCTCCGAACTCATCCGTCAGATAATCGAGCGAATCCGCGTGGACCAGGTTCGTTCCGGCCTCGATCGTTTCGTTCGTGCCCGTGAAGTATGGACCGCTCCCTTTTCGCATCCCGAAGAACTCGTCGAATCCGCGTCGCGTAGGGTGAAACAGGTCCTCGAGTCCGAGGTGCCATTTGCCGATGAGGCCGGTGGCGTAGCCGTTCTCCGAAAGGACATCGGCGATCGTCCGTTCCGTCAGCGGAAGCCCTCGTACGGAATCCGGCACCGCGGGATCTGCAACTCCCGGAAGGTTCAACTCATGCCCGAATCGCTGTTGATATCGACCGGTCATCAATCCTGCGCGCGATGGCGAACAGACGGAAGCGGTCACATATCCGCTGGTGAACATCACTCCGGAAGCGGCCAGTCGATCCAGGTGGGGTGTGCGGATGACTTCGCTCCCGTGGAAACCGAAGTCGGCATATCCGGCGTCGTCGGAAAACAGAATGACCAGGTTCGGACGCGGCTCGGGATCCGAACAGGAGAGCAGAAGCGCGGCAAGCAGAACGGATACGGATCGCATGGCAGAGATCTTCCTTCGTACGCTGAGTCCACGCCTGAGCAACAACAAGAAACGTCGCCCCCGGCTTCGGCCAGAGGCGACGGTCTTTCGTACGCATGTCCCCTCTTCGGGACCAGAGTGTCTCTACTGGCTCGGCGCCTCGTTGGTCCCGTATTGCTCGTTCGTGCGGTCGTAGATGGCCTGCACCTGTTCACTCACGTCCAGGTTCATCTCGACGATCCAGTCCGACGTGTACTTCGTGATCGAGCGGTCCACCGGAGGCGGCGCCTTGGCTCCGGGCGGCGGCCAGGCATCCTCGTTGTACGAGATCATCCGGGTCCTGATCTCATCCTTCGTGATGTTCCACACCATGTAATCCTCGGCCAGCGTGAGCGGGCCGTCGTACGTCGAGCGGATGCCCTCGAGGATTGCCGGAGAGGTGTCCGCGTCGTTGAAAAAATGGTATGCCACTGCCATCCGCGGCTTGATCAGGCTCATGACCTTGCCGAATGCCTCCGGCGGCGTGTGGATCTGAGTACCCACTTCCAGCGCGTTCGAGACCGAGAAGCCGAACTTGCTGATCATGTCCGGCACCGTGATGAAGCACTCGTGAATCGCGAGGTCGGCGTCGGCTGCGTACTTCACGTACCACTGGTTCGGGTAGGTGTCCCCGCCGAACACGAACTTCAGGCCGTTCCACTCCAGGCCGAAGCTGACCGGACCATCGATGACGTGGTTGGCCGGCCACGAGCGAATCGTGACGCCGTTCTCCTGGTAGATGATCGCGTTCTCACCCTTGAAGTCGAATTCGTGCACGACGACGTTCCCGCCCGATGCAGGCAGACGGCCGGCCCGTCCCTCGACATCCCATGTCAGCGCCTTCTCCCAGTGCTCGATGGCGTACTCCGTGCCCGTCTCGGGTCGAGCGCCGCTGGGTCCGTATACGTGGAGCGGCCCCTGGCGCCCGGCCAACCAGCCACCGACGAAATAGGCCGAGAAGTCGCCGAAATGGTCCGTGTGGAGATGGCTGATGAAGATCTTGTTCAGGAACTCGTAGGGGATATTGAGACTCGCGATGCGTGCCGCGGAGCCCGTTCCGCCGTCGAAGATGAACTTGTCGCCGTTGCCGAGCTCGAGCAGCCAGCATGAGGCCGCCTGTGACTCACGCGCGGTCGGCATCCCCGTCCCGCAGGCGATGAGGCGCATCTCGTCGGGATCCAGCTCTTCCGTTCCGGGGAAGTAGACGTTGGGATCACGTAGCTCCTGCGTCGGCGTGATCCGCGTTTCCTGCGCCCCGTCCTGGGCCAGCGCCATCGGTGCGAGCGCCATTGCGCGGCCCTGATCGTGATCGGAGTAGCCCTTCACGTACGCGAAGGCGGTAACGGCCGCTACGGCTCCGACGACCAACAAGGTCTTGATCATCCGTCGGTGCATCGTGGGTCCTCCTTCAGAGTTTGTCGCTCGTGTCTCACGTTCGAACAGTACTCGGGTTCTCGTGGTAGGACTACCCGGTCGTGCAGAGTTCTCGTACTGGAATCTGAAGGGAAGGGATTGCTGTTCTGTCGATCGGTGTCACCTTCAGCTTACCGATTCTTCACCATTTTCTGCTTGCCGCCTCTGGCGCCGCGCGAATTCAACTGGCCCCGGGGAATGCGCGGATAGAAAGTCTTCAGCTTAGCTGGCCGCACTACGATGCGTGTCCGTTCGAACCGTTTACGATCCGCGTCCTCGAACTCTACTCCGAGCCCGCTATCGAACGATCTGGAACCGTAGAGTTTCTTCGCCTTACCGGGTGGGAGGCGCCCATACAGTCGTTTGAGCTGACCGGGCGGGCCGCCGTGCGGGTGCGTCGGATTTACGCGAACTGTCGAGCTGCCGCGATGAACCACGACCTGTCCCTGTTGGGCCGAGGCGGGAACGGCAACCACAACGGCCAGAATACCGGCACCGATCACAGCGGAACGCGAGCTCATCATCACCTCTCAACGGAAGCGCCAGGATAAGTATAGCAGGGGACCTTGTCCTGGAGAACACGCTGCCGATTGCGGGATCTGGCCGGAGCGTGGGCGGCCCTCTTCTACAGTCAACGACGGCTCAGGCGGAACTGTTCTTCTATCAGTGGCAAGAGACGCAGGCGTCCGAGTCCCGGACACTCGGACCCGTTACCGGTCACGCCACCCGTCGGAAGGGGCCTGACAATGGGTAGAATTTCTCGATTCGCCGCGCTGATCTCGATCACGGTCGCCGCCGGCTGCTACTCGGTTCCCGTATCCACCACCCTGGTCACCGATCCCGGAATGCGCGTGTCGTCCGAGGCCTCGAAGGTGAACATCCTCTGGCTCTCCCCTCTCCCTCCGGAAACATCGGCGGATCTCCTCGCCGACCTGATGGAGCAGTGCGGAAACCAGGGCGTTACCGGCGTCACGATCGGGACCCAGACCGGCTGGGTGGTGATCGGCCAGCAGGAAAAGATCGTCGCGACCGCATACTGCGTGAAGTAGGCGGGCCAGAGGAACCCGACTCGCAGTCCTGTCCGTAGCGGCATCCCGGCGGCCGCAGTACCCGGCGCCGTCATACCGCCGCTCACTCAGACGAACAATTGCAGGGCCAGGTACGGAGTGAGGTTGAAAACGACCCACAGCATCTTGAAATACGCCAGCACTTTGTAGTGGACGGCGGCGAAGCTCTCGTCGCTCAGCTCGAACCACTTTCGATGCATGCCCCGCATCCAGGTGCCCCCGAACGCCAAGACCAACCACCAGAGAATCAGGATCAC
>JBDGUY010000214.1:0-3427 GCA_039585935.1 Gemmatimonadota bacterium | reverse complement strand
GTAAGGCGCGGCCGCGGCAAAGTCCCAGAACGACAGCGCGCCGTGACGGTGCAAGAGGATCGACACATCCCGGACCGGAGACGTAATGCCCGTCACGTTCGAAGCGGCCGAGAAGCTCCCGATCCGCAGAGGCCGGTCCTTGTACTCGACCAGCCGGGCTTCCAGCTCCTCGAGATCGATCCCGCCATGCAGGTCTTCGTGGATCGTCACCACGTCGCAAATCGATTCACGCCAGGGCAGCTCGTTCGAGTGATGCTCGTAGGGGCCGATAAACACCACGGGCCGCTCGTCGGCCGGGATGTGATCGGACAATCCGTAGCGCACATCGAGGTCGTGCGGTATGCGAAGATTCAGCACACCGATGAGACGATCGATCGCTCCCGTAGTGCCCGAGCCGCAGAAGATCACTGCGTGCTCCTCCGAGCCCCCGACGGCCTGACGGATGACCCGGCGCGCGTCCTCGCGGAATCGCGTCGTCTGACGGCCGGTTCCGGAGCTCTCGGTGTGCGTGTTCGCATACAGCGGCAGCACCGCTTCTCTGAGGAAGTCCTCGATTACCGAGAGTGAGCGGCCCGAGGCCGTGTAGTCGCAGTAAATGACCTTCCGGACTCCAAACGGGCCTACGACTGCTTCGTCCTCACCGATGACAGAGCGGCGAACCATTTCGATGAGCGCTTCTCCGCGCTCCTCACCGAATACCGGGAGGTCCATTCGAGTCACGTGACCACGGCTCCAGACTCAGGATTCGTTTCCATCTCCGTTGCGACTCTCGGTCCCATGAGGACCGCGATCCACTGGGTTTCTTCATTCCCCTCGAGAAAAATCTTGAAGATCATCGTGAGTGGCACGGACAGTAGCATTCCAATCGGACCCAGCACCCAGCCCCAGAACAGCAGGGAGAGGAATACAACGAGGGTCGACAGCCCCACGCCCTGACCCAGGACTCGCGGCTCGACAAGGTTGCTGATCGTGATATTGATCACCAGGTAGCCGATCGCCGCGATAATCGCACCGTCCCAGCCCAGCTGGAGAAACGCCAGAATGACACCCGGAACCGCGGCGATGATCGAGCCGATCGTCGGGACGTAATTGAGCAGGAAGGCAAGCAGCCCCCAGAGGAGGGCATAGTCGACACCCAGCACCGTGAGCAGAGACGCCACCAGGGCACCGGTGGCGAGACTGAACACGGTCTTGAGGGCCAGGTACCGCTTGACGTTTTCGGCCACCCTGGATAGCTGGGCCAGGTGCATCTCCGCCGACTCGGGAAAGGCCACCAGGATCTTACCTTTCACCGTGCCCCACTCGAACAGGATGAACACTGTGAGAAGCAGGATCAGGCCAATCCTGCTGAGTACGTCGCCGACGCCGGAGAAGATGCGACCGGCGACGCGCAGCACTTCTCCCGGATTCAGTGTCTCCTGCAGAATTCTGTTCGACAGCTCGATTCCGTGACCGGCGAGCCATGCCACAAGCCCCGCAAGTTCGGTCTGCAGCCGGGCCTGGTAGTACGGCAGCGAAGTGGAGAAATCGATCAGGGACGTGCCGATCACAGTGCCGAAAGCCGAGCCGACGGCGAGCACGAACAGCACGACGAGCACGATCGCCAGCCACACCGGAACTCCGTGGCGCGACAGCCACTGCATCGGCGGCACGCAGATGATCGCGAGCATCACGGCCAACATGATCGGCACGAGGATCGACTCCGCCGCCCGTGCTCCCGCGACGATGATCACGAAGCAGGCACCGGCCAGCAGCCAGCGCATGGCGTTCGTCAGGCGACCGTCGCTGTTCATTCCGTGTCCGGACCTCTCGTCTGTCATTAGGTTTATGGTTCCCGCGGCATTTGAGCCGTTGCGGTCCGCGGGTAACCGCAAGGGTACCGACCTTACCGGTCCCTCGTCAACGCGAGCGAGACAGGCCAAGCACATGGAACTGTCGGCCATGTGGCCGTACCTGATCGGACTTCTCGACTTCGTCATCGCCGCCGTGGCGTCCACGCACGCCATTCTCCACAAGCGGGAAGTCCGGGCGGCGATCGGCTGGGTCGGCCTCATCTGGCTCGTCCCGTTCGGCGGCGGGTTGCTGTACCTCCTGCTCGGCGTCAATCGGATTCGCCGTAAGGGAGCCCGGATTCAGGACGAGATCACGCTGCTGACGGAGAGCAGGGCCGCAGCCCTCCCCCCCCCGGTCGAGGCCCTCGACCTTCCCGATGTCACTCGATCGATCGAGGGCCTCGTGCGAGCAGTCGGGAAGGTCACTCGACTACCGCTGTTACCGGGCAACCGGATCGAGCCCCTGGTGTGCGGCGACGAAGCCTATCCCGCGATGCTCGAGGCAATCGATCGGGCGTCATCCACGGTGATGATGCAGACCTACATCTTCGACGTGGACCGGTCGGGCAACGAGTTCATCGAAGCGCTGGACCGTGCCCACAGGCGGGGCGTCGCGGTGCGCGTCCTGGTCGACGGCGTCGGGGCCGCCTACAGCAAGCCGCGGGCACCCCACATACTCCGCAAGCGAGGAATCCCGGTGCAGGAGTTCCTCGGCCAGTTCGTGCCGTGGCGCATGCCGTACATGAACCTTCGCAACCATCGCAAGATTCTCGTGGTGGATGGCCGGATCGGATTCACGGGAGGCCTCAACATCAGGGAAGGCTCGATCATCGGCGTGCCCTCGGCCTACCCGGTCCAGGACCTTCACTTCCGACTGGAGGGACCGGTCGTCCGACACCTGGCGGAGGCGTTCGCCAAGGACTGGGTGTTCTCCTGTGGCGAGGAACTGTTCAGCCCCGGCTGGTTTCCCTCGATCGAGTCACATGGGGACGCCGCGGCGCGGGGAGTGTCGGACGGTCCCGATGACGAATTCGAGCGTCTGCACTCCACGTTTCTCGCGGCGCTTGCCGGTGCGGACCATTCGGTGCGGATCATGACGCCGTATTTCCTTCCGGACCAGTCGTTGTTGTCCGGCCTGAATACTGCAGCCCTCAGGGGCGTGCGAGTGGACGTACTGATCCCGAGCCAGAACAACCTTCGGACCGTCGGCTGGGCAATGACCTCCCAGCTGGACCAGGTTCTCGACTCCGGCTGTCGCGTGTGGCTGACACCACCGCCGTTCGATCACACGAAGCTGATGCTGGTCGACGGAGTCTGGGCGCTGTTCGGGTCCGGCAACTGGGACCCCAGGAGCTATCGTCTCAATTTCGAGTTCAACGTCGAAGCGTACGACCCGAAGCTCGGAGCGCGATTGGAACGCTTCGTGGCGGACCGGATTGATGCCGCCCGCCCGGTGTCGGTCGAGGAGCTCCACGACCGACACCTGGCCCTGAAGCTGAGGGACGGAGTCGCATGGCTGTTCTCTCCGTATCTCTGAACCGCAGGCCCGGATTGCCGAGAGGATTCTGATGGATCGATCGATCTCCATAGTGGAC
>JBDGUY010000213.1:0-3435 GCA_039585935.1 Gemmatimonadota bacterium | reverse complement strand
CGGACCGTCGAGGGCTATCTCGACCGCTACACTGGAGGCAACCTCGCCAACGAGACTCCCGCGTTCCGTTCCGGTCACGGTCAGATGGAGCCTGTCGGTTTCGTACCGTCAGACGACGGCGAGTACGGCGAGGCGTGGCGGAAGTACATGCGGCACGGCTCGCGTGGCATGTCGCAGCCGGAGCTCGAGGTGCTGCGCGGTGGCTTCGATATGGACTCCAGGGCGCAGACGGCTGGCGGCACAGCCGCTGGCGGCTACGCGGTGGCCGGCTCCGCTATGGCACGGCTCGAGAAGGCCATGCCTACCAGTCGTAGACCGTCCACGCCCGACATTCCTCGGCCGGGCAGACGAGGCGCACGCGGAACGGAGAGCCCCCGCCCCGGGGCGCCGGGTGTTTCTCGACATGCCGCACGAGCGTGGTGCCGCACAGCGGACACCCGGGCTCTCCGCCGGGAATCGGGCGCTTTCGGTCGTCGGCTTCCAGACTCTCGCTGATCTCAGGGTCCAGCAGTGGTCCATCCGGCCGGTATTCCGGTTCCGTTCCGTTCTCGTTCATAGCCGACAGGATACGTCTTCAACGGGGTCCGACGCGAGGTGCATCGGTCGACCACCGGTGCTATTCTCTCCTTCATGCAAGTCCAGGTTCGTCGAATCAGTCTGCGCTCGGTCTTCGTCGTGACCATGACGCTATATGGAATCGTCGGATTCCTGATCGGCCTCATCCTGGCTGTCGTTGCCACGATCGAGGTTCCGGCGGGCACCGAGCCCAATCTTCTCAACCGGCTCGGCATCTGGTCCGTCGTGGTGTTTCCCGTGTTGTACGGCATCGGTGCGGGCCTGCTGGGAGCGATCGCAGCCGCCCTGTACAACTCCGTCGCATCGCTCGTCGGTGGAGTGCGGGTCGAGATTCCTGACCTCCAGCCCAGGTGGTCACCCGAACGTGAGGAAGAGGGGAGCGGCGAATGAAGGGAGCTGATGAGCTCCGGCTGTTCACTGCCGAAGAGGCGACTCGTGCGCTTCCGCTGGTTCGCCGCATCGCGAGTGATATCGCGCATGAGAATCGGCAACTCGAGGAGTTGCTTCCCGAGCTGCGGCGGGCACGGCTCCTGGCTCGCACCACAGGTGCTCCTGGCGATCTCGAGCAGACTCGCGAACTGGTCGCCCGGTCGTCGGCCAGGCTCGAATCATACCTCGATGAACTGCGCCAGATCGGATGCTTCCTTCACGAACCGACAGGCGTGATCGATTTTCGCTCGCTTCTCGACGGTCGGCCGGTCGTCCTGTGCTGGAGCCTCGGGGAGGAGCAGGTCGGACACTGGCACGAAGCCGGGCGCCCGGTCGCCGCGCGCCAACCGATCCCGGTGTCCCTGACGACGGCTGCCGGAGCCGGTTGCGAAACGGGAGGCCAGGGCAGCTAGCTGCGGCCCGAGCCGGCGTCACTCGGGCGTCGCGGCCAGGGCCTCTGCCAGAACGAGTACCGGATCCTCGCCCAGGCTGAGCAAAATCCGTTCAATGGTCCTGCCGATCAGGCTGTCCGGCGTGGACGCACCGGCCGTGAGTCCGATCTCCAGCTCTCCCTCCAGCGGCAGCCAGTTCGATTCCTCTACGATCGCTCCCGTACCCACCGCCTTGTAAGAGATCGTCCCCGAGGCGGGATCGATGCTTCGATCGGTCTCGATATGGTAGGTGCGGACGCGGTCAGAGCAGATGTTCGCGAGGTTGGTCGTGTTCGAAGAGTTGTACCCCCCGATCACCAGCATCATGTCAGGCTCGTCCTGCATGAGATCCAGCACGGCGTCCTGGCGATCCTGGGTCGCCGAACAGATCGTGTCGAAGCTCCGGAATCTCTCCTGGAATTCCTCGTCACCCCACCGGTCGCGGATCGCCTCGCCCACCACGCGAGCGATTTCGAGCGACTCGGTGGCCAGCATGGTGGTCTGATTCGCAACGCCGATGCGTGCGAGATGTACTTCAGGATCGAATCCTTCCGACGTTTTCCCGGCGAAGGCGGTGCGAATGGCGTCCGCCGGCACGGACCCCCGTATGAAGCCACACACCAGACCGAGTTCATCCATATCGCGCACGACCAGGAAGCTCCCGCCGTCATGCTTCAGGACCTGTGAGCTCGTAGCTCGGGTCTCCTCGTGACGATACTTGCCGTGAATCAACGCAGTAAACCCATCACGGGCGTAGCTCTCGACCCGCTTCCACACATGCAGCACCGAGCCGCACGTCGTGTCGACCAGAACGCAACCGATCTCACGCAGTGTCTCGAACGCATCGATCGCCACCCCGAACGCAGGCAGTAACACAACGTCCGATCTCTCTACCGGTGCGAAGTCGAAGACTCCCTCGGCGTCGGGATATAGAAAAATGACGCCCATCGATTCCAGTTGACGATTCACCAGCGGATTGTGGATGATCTCGCCGACCAGGAAGATTCTCCGGTCAGGGAACTTGCTGCATGTCTCATATGCGTACTCGACGGCGCGGTCCACGCCGTAGCAGAATCCGAGGCTCTTCGCCATCCGGAAGGTCAGCCTGCCCACCTTCAGCTGGTGGTCCGAGGCCTTCATGGCCTGAACCAGCTCGCTTCCGTACTCGGCCTGGAGCACCGGCTTCACCTGTGCCTTCAGACCGAGGCCGCGTCGATAGTAACTGTCGCTCTGGTTCATGGTCGCCATTCGTAACCCGGTCGGGTGCGGAAGTTCAAGTCGCGATTTCTTCTGTGAATCCATCGGACGCTGCTGCCGCAACCAGGTTGGCGACCGCCTGCCGTGCGAGATCGATATCAGGGTCCCCCGGCGTCGGGGGAGCACCGGGAAACGCCCCCGCTGAAGGCTCTGCGCTGATCCCCGCTCGGACCAGGAGCCGCAGCTTGGTCATCCGGGTCGTCCAGGCTCTACCGCTGACCGAATCGCACCCGGCCCGTCGTATCTCGTTCCCGATTTCGGCATACATCAGCGCCGCCGCCCGGATCGCGGGACGGCTGCTGGCCGGAAGTCGTGATATCCCGCACCAGGATCGCGCGTACAGGCGGTCGGCGTCATCGAGCAACCAGGCCACCGTATCCCGGATTCCTGGCTCGAGCCTGGGCTCGGTCAGCCAGGCATCTGGATCGACTCCACTGCTTCGCAGGCGGTCGATAGGCAGGTAGATCCGCCCCCGGCGAGCGTCTTCGCCCACATCGCGCGCGATATTCGTCAGCTGCATTGCCAGACCGAGCTCGGATGCGGCCACCAGCGTCGTGGTATCCCGTCGTCCCATCACGAGAGTCATCATTACCCCGACGGTGGAACCGACGCGGACGCAGTAGTCGTACAAATCCGTGAGGTCTGAATACGTACGCCCCGTTTCGTCCCACGAGAGGCCCTCGAGCAGCGCCTGGGGCACGGCCCTGGGGATCCCATGGCGCCGAACGACATCGCGAAACGC
>JBDGUY010000212.1:0-3460 GCA_039585935.1 Gemmatimonadota bacterium | reverse complement strand
GCTGATCGGCGGGGCCGCTGCACTTGCACTGCTGGCGTGCGACGATGCCACCGGGCCCATCGCGGCAGTCCCATCCGGAGACGAGGCCGCTCAGATCGCGTCTGCCGCCGCGAGTCCGATGTCCGACGGGACAGTCGTCCACCGCGTCAAAGTGGTGTCGGAAGGGGAACTCATTCCGCTCGGATGGTGCGACGAGGCCAACGGCGTGATGTATGCCGGCGCCCCGGGGGTCGGGACCATGACCCACGTCGGCCGATTCGGTCTCCAGCAGGCCGGCTGCGTCGATCTGAACACCGGCCTCATCACCGGCGGACAGGGGCTCATCACGGCGGCAAACGGGGACGAGATCCATTTGACGTACTCCGGCCGGATTCTTCCCGGCGTCGTGCCGCAGACCATGGAGCTCTCGTACGTCGGGATCGGAGGAACCGGACGCTTCGCACATGCCGTGAGCGAGGTGAGCGTCCTGGTGATTTACACGTCCGAGACCACATGGGTCAGCGAGGGCGGCGGCCGGCTCAGCTACTCGGCGTCGGATCGATCGGATCGCTGACCGGGCGTGACGCGCGGGCCGGTTGGCCTCCCCATGACGGAGGGAGTGATGCGCTATGAACGGATCCACGAAACTCACGCTGGCGGCTTTCATGATCGCGATCGGGGCAGTCGGATGTCACGACGACACGCTCGGGCTCCATCGCTCCGAGCCCGCGGATCCCGTGCGAACACCGTCGACTTCCGAACCGCCAGTAGCAGACGCGGGGCCCGATCTCACGTACGTGGACCTGGATGACGATGGCAGGGAGAGAGTCATCCTGGACGCCTGCGGATGCGAGGCCGGCAGCAGTCCGATCTCCAGCTACGGCTGGAGGGAGGGCCGGATCGTACTGCACGTAACGAAGAGGGAAGACGGTTGCTCCTTTGCCGTGGAGCTCGAAACGGGGCTTCACAACATCCTCCTGACGGTGACCGACGACGCGGGAAGGACGGCGAACGACGAGGCGATCATCGTCGTCCGCACGCGTCACCCGGAAGTCTGGATCAACACCCCTGGCAGCGGATCCGTCTTCGCAACGGGCTCGGAGGTGCGATTCAGCGCGGTGGCCGTGGATATGAGAGGAAACTCGATCACGGGAGACCGGATGGTCTGGGAGTCCGATCTCGACGGCGGGCTCGGCACCGGAGCGACGATCAGGCGAGCCGATCTGACGAACGGCCACCACGAGATCACGCTGACCGGAACCGATGGCCGCGGGTACTCGACCTCGGTCTCGACCCGAATTCTGATCGCCGACCCTCCCACGGCGGAGATTCTCGCGCCGGCCGACGGCAGCTCGTTTGCCGTGCTCGATGAAGTGGTCTACGAGGGCAGGTGCACCGACTGGCAGGGAAACCCTGTCACGGGATCGGAGGTCTATTGGGATCCGCGGCCGTGCATGGCGGATCCCCACGACATGCAGTGCTCCGTCGTCTTCGCCGTCCCTGGCCGGGACACGACCACCCTCCGTTGCAGGGACGCTAACGGACTCACGGCTGAAGTCTCGGTGGCGATCGACGTCTACGTCTCTTATGCAAGCAATATCGAGCCGTATCCCCTCGGATTCGGATGCACCGATTGTCATGGCGCCAACCGACAGGAGGGCGAAGTCCGGCTGGATTCATACGTGGATCTGACGACGGGCGGAAACGCGAACGGACCGCTCATTGTTGCCGGGGATGCCTCGCAGGGCACGCTGATTCCCAAGCTTCTGACAGGTCACCACGACCCGAGCCCCGAAGCGCTGATGACGTCCATTCCCTGGGTCTGGATGCCGCTCGAGATGATCGAGACCTGGTGGACGATGGACCTGCTGGCCCACTGGATCGCCGAGGGAGCGCCGGACAACTGACCGATGTGTCCGTGAAAGCGGGCGACCGGGATCGAACCGGCGACATTCAGCTTGGAAGGCTGACGCTCTACCATCTGAGCTACGCCCGCGAAGGGCCGAGAATCTGACTACCCCCGTCGGTCGAGGCAAGGTCCGACCACGATACATCGGGATCGGCGATGCTCCGGGGCCGGGGCAGAGGCTTGCCCGGGTGAATCCGTTGGTGCAGAATTACCGGGTTCTACAGTGCCTGTCCCGACCCCCGGACGGATCGATTTTCGTCCAAATGCACCAGGAGGAAGTCATGCGACGGACCCTACTCATGCTCGCGGCAGCAGCCGGAGCGATGTTCCTCGCCGCTCCCGACGTCTCGGCGCAGCAGACCACGGTTTCACAGTTGAAAGCTTCGTATACACCCGTGGGTCAGCTGCCGGCCGGCACGTACGGAGTGACGAGTGCGGCACTCCCGGCGACTCTGGTCCTTGACCTGCGGGCGAAATTCCCGAAGGGCCAGCTCCTCGTTATGTATGCCGGAGAGGAAATGAAGTATCCGGTCGAGTTCTACGATGCCGGACAGTGGGACGGCACGAAGAAGGTCGACCAGATGAGCCTGCACTTCACGGACAGCAACGACCAGTTCGTAGCATGCACGGTCGCGCGCCGCGACCACAATCGGTTCAGTGGCCTGTGCAAGAACGAAGCAGGCAGCGAAGGCTGGCTGGAAGTGGCCGGTCGCGAGGACGCGTCTCTCGAGCCGGGCAAGTGGTACGGTCCCAAAGACGAGCTTTGAGCTGACTGCACCTGAGCCGCACAGCTCCCCTGGAGCTTTTAACGGGGGGTCCGACACCAGGTCGGACCCCCCGTTTTTCGTCCCGGCGACGTTACGTGCCAGAATCGCGTCAGCGCGGCGACGTACCTGCCTACATTCGACTCATCTCGTGCCAGATGTCCCGGTAGATCTTCCAGCCGTCGGAGGTCTTCTTCACTGCATTCATCCAGCGCCCCTCGATCGTCACGGGCGCTTCTTCGATCTTGCCGACGAGCTTGTAGGTCCCCCAGCTCGTGCCAAGGTCGCCATCGACCAATCCGCTGTAAGTGTTGAGCTCGACCTTGAACCCCGCGAACTGCTTGGATCGTTCAGCGATCTCGGCAGGTCCGTTCATGAGATCTTCGCCCGGGGGCATACGCTTCGCGTCCGCGGTATAGAGGGCGGCCACGGCGGCGTAATCGCCGGCATTGAATGCGGCTTCCCAGCGGTCGAGCAACTCGTCCAGCGGTGCGGGCGTCTCCTGGGCTCCGGCGATACCGGCACTACCGAGAATCAACATGATGGAGGCAACTGCGGTCAGGGTCCTGCGCATAACTCGTTCTCCTTGAAGTGGGACGGGCTTGAATCGCCTCGATGAACCGGATAGGGGGGCCGTTCCGGTTTCGATCGCACGAGGATCGCCAAAATCGGTCGTGATGGGAACCCTGAAGAAAAAAACGGGAGCCCGATTTCTCGGGCCCCCGAAGCGGGCGACCGGTCTCGAACCGGCGACCTTCAGCTTGGGAAGCTGACGCTCTACCGACTGAGCTACGCCCGCAGGTCGTGT
>JBDGUY010000211.1:0-3481 GCA_039585935.1 Gemmatimonadota bacterium | reverse complement strand
CCTGGTGGCCACGACCAGGCCCTGCCCGGCCTCGAGCCCCAGCGAGACCTTCATTTCTTCCGCGATCGACTCCGCGATCTCCGTCTGGATGGCGAACACGTTGTCGACGGAGCGATCGTACGTGTCCGACCACATGTGGAAACCGGTTTCGGTCTCGATCAACTGCGCGGTGATCCGAAGTTGATCACCTTCCCGGCGCACGCTTCCCTCGAGAATCGCATCCACGCCCAGGTCCTCCCGGATCTGGTCGATCGTCGGATTCGATTCCTTGTACGCGAACGTCGAAGTGCGAGCCGCGACCCGCAGGCCCTTGATGCGGGCCAGGGCGTTGAGGATCTCCTCGGTCATCCCGTCGCCGAAATACTGCTGGTCACCGGCTGCACTCAGATCTGAAAACGGCATCACCGCGATCGAGGGACGGGGGTCGTCATCTACGGCCGTGATTGCCAGCCTTGCTCCGCGGTCCAGGCCGTCGTCTGTATCCGTCGCGGCGGCAACCGGTGCTTCCGGACCGGAGGCGTACGTAGAGCCGCCCTGGTCGTCCGGGCGCAGCGTGAGCCAGGCCGCGGTCGCGAGGGCGAGGATTCCGACCAGGGCGAACAGACCGGAAGGCCAGCGCCGGGAAGCGGGCTCGGCGATCATCTGGGTAATCTCGCCGGCCTCCGCATCGTCCGTCCGACGCACGCCGTCCGGTGTCACCTCGAATGCCCAGGCCAGGACCACAGCGACCGGGAAAAGGAGCACCGAGATCAAGGCGATTCCGCGCATCAGAGATTCGGGCAGGGCCAGCGCGGGAACGAGGATGTCTGCTGCCTGGAGCACGATGAACGCGACGGCACCGTAGACAGCGGCGACGCGGAACACCTTCCGTCGCTTCAGTTCGGCGAAGAATCGTTGATAGGACTGGTCGTCTGACATGGCGGCAAAGATCGCCGCGCCGGGCGGCATTGGGCAAGGAAGGTCAGAACGCGAGCCCGAACCTCTGCATCAGGGTGCGATACCGCGGATCGTCGCGGAGGTCGTCGAACACAGGGTCCAGCAGGACTTCGAACCACTCGACCCGCGATGCCACGCTATTACCGTCGTGGCCGATCCGCTCCAGGTAGTCGAGCGCCCGATTCCGGTCGACCCGCGCCCAGGCGGTCGCCAGTATCAATAATCCTCGTCCCGATCCCACATCGGAAGACTCAGGATTTGGTTCGGCGGCCGCCAACCCCTCCGCCAGTCGCCGTGCCAGGAACGCCGGAAACTCCGATGCACCCAGCACTTCGAGAGAGTCGCGCGCCATCTCCGCGACCCCGGGGGGAATCCCGGTATCCGCCCCGAGCTCGATCGCCTCCTCGTATCGCCCGAGCATGGCGAGGGACAGGAGCCAGTACATGGGAGCAGGTCCGAAAGAAGTCCGGCCGTCGGCCATCAGAGCCTCCGACACCTCGATCGCCTCCTCGTATCGTTCGGCATTGTAGAGCGTCCGGGACAGGTTCCAGCGGATGATCATCGTGGGGTCGAGCTCCACGGCACGCCGGCCCTCGCCTACGGCCTCGTCATGCCTGTCCAGCGCCGACAGAAGCTCGGCATACCACTGGTGAGCCGTGGCGTAGGTCGGGTCGAGCTCGATTGCGCGGCGGAAGCTCTCCTCGGCCCGTGCGAAGTCAAGGTCCCGCATCATCCGGGTAAGTCCGAGAGACGCATGCGCCTGCGAGAGAGTCGGATCGATCTCGAGGGCCCGAAGCGCGTAGGCCTCGGCCGTGTCGAGGGCGGGAGCCGGATCCTCGTCCCAGCCTGCCGGAACCGCACGAGAGTCGGCGATTCCCGCGTAGGCGGCTGCGAACGTGGAGTCCTCCGCGATCGCCTTGTGGAACAGTCCGACCGCCACGTCGAGATCCTCGGGCGTGCGCTTGTTCCAGAAGAACCGTCCCTGCAGGAAATAGTCGTATGCCACCGCGCTTCTCGTTCCGGGTTCCATGACGCGTGTCACGGAGTCCGGTGCGAGCGCCACGGCGAGCGCCTCCACGATGCGGTGCGACAGATCGTCCTGAATGTCGAGCAGATCGGCTGGCGCCCGGTCGTAGGTCTCGGACCAGACATGAGACCCATCAGCGGTGTCGATGAGCTGCGCCGTCACGCGCAGCCGGTCCGGTGAGCGCCGAACGCTTCCTTCGAGCACCGTCGCCACGCCGAGCGAGTCGCCGATCGCCGTGGCGCCGAGACGCGAGTCCTTGAGCGCGAAACTCGATGTCCTCGACTCTACGCGCAGCCCCTCGATCCGGGTCAAGGCATTGAGCAGTTCTTCAGCCAGCCCGTCCCCGAGGTACTCGTTCTGCGGGTCCTCGGTCATGTTCACGAACGGCAGCACGGCGATCGAATCGTAGGACCTCGCTTCGGCCGCGTCGGGCCGGCCCAGTACCCACCAGGCACCGAATCCGAGTAAGGCGATTCCGCCGAGCGCGGCAATGCCGAGAGGCCAGCGACTCTTCGCCGGGGCGGACGCGATCGCCTCGAGCTCGCCGGTGACCGCCGGGCTCGTCTTGTGGACACCTTCGGGAGTGCGTTCGAACGCCCACGAGAGGATCAGGGCCAACGGGAAGCCGGCCAGCGCCAGGGCCGCGACCAGCGTCACAGTCCAGTCCGGCAGTCCGATGCGGGGAAACAGGATGTCGGCAGCCTGCAGGATCCCGAAGCTGGCCGCCCCGTACACCGCCGTCACGCGGAACACCTTGCGCCGCTTGAGCTCGGCGAGGAAATGTCTGAACCCGGTTGGCTCGCTCATGGGGGCGAAGATCGCGGCAGTCGGAGGCGGGGGGCAAGCTCGGGAAGCAATATGCGAAGGCGGCCTGTCGGCTGGCTGGTGAGGTGAGCGCGGTCCCGTCTCGATTCGCCCACCCCACCAGACCTACCGAACTATCGTTCGTGCGATCGCCCCTCGGTGGTTCCCAGGAGGTCGCCGAGCAATACGGCCACCTCGAGCAGAATCAGAATCATTCCGCCCAGCAGCACGAAGTGCAGAATCGGATCGAACGCCTCGAACAGAGTTCCGAACTGCAATAAAGACATCTCGGTCATGTCGCCCTCCGTGTTCGGTCTGGAAGTGGGCGGGCCTGCCTGGCGGCGGCCCGCACCGAACAGAAGTCAGCGATCCGAAACGCCGGTGGCGCCAGGCATTCCGGGCAGTCCTTTGAGCATCCAGATTTCGCCCTTGCTCACACCTGCATCGAGGAGGATGCGCGAGCCATCGGGATGCAGACGGAACCACCTGATCATGCCGCTGACCGGCAGATCGACAAGCTTAACTGGCTCGCCACCTGAGACCGGGACACGAATGATGGACTTCCCGTCGATTACGAGCAGGTACTTCCCGTCAGGCGTCCAGGGGGTACCTGCGCCAAACGGAATACTCCCGGTCACAGACTCCGCTCGCTCCGTCCCATACACGACGGTGGGCTCTCCGCCTGAGACCGGCACGGTGAATACGCGCTGCGAC
>JBDGUY010000210.1:0-3484 GCA_039585935.1 Gemmatimonadota bacterium | reverse complement strand
CCCCGTCGATCACCCGGCGTTTACCGATGAACGCAGCGTCTTCCACACGATTCGGGAAGCCGGGTCCGTGATGGTGCACCACCCGTACGACTCCTTCCACACCTCTGTCGAGCGGTTTCTCAAGGAAGCCGCCGAGGATCCGAAGGTGCGGGCGATCAAGATGACGTTCTATCGGACTTCGTCCGAGTCGAAGGCGATCGAGTACCTGATGGAAGCCGCCCGCAACGGGAAGCAGGTGGCGGTGGTCATGGAGCTGAAGGCCAGGTTCGACGAGGCGGCCAACATCCGGTGGGCCAGCAAGCTCGGCTCGACGGGCATCCACGTCACGTACGGCGTCCTCGGTCTCAAGACGCACTGCAAGACGATCATGGTCGTAAGGCAGGACTACGACGGACTGCGCCGGTATTGCCACGTCGGGACGGGGAACTACCATGCCGGGACGGCGCGGGGGTATTCCGACCTCGGCCTGTTCACCTGCGACGAGCAGATCGGAAGGGACTTGACCGAGCTGTTCAACTACCTGACGACCGGCTATCGACCGAAGCGGGAGTACGGAAAGCTGTTGCCCGCTCCCAAGATCATGAAGCCGGCGATCCTCGAGAAGATCGAGCGCGAGATCGAGCATGCCCGGGCCGGCGAGTCCGCACTCATTCAGCTCAAGCTCAACGCCCTCGAGGATGCGGATGTCTCGGCGGCTCTGTACGAGGCTTCGCGCGCCGGAGTTCGGGTAGATCTGATCGTCCGCGATACCTGCCGGCTCCGGCCGGGAATCGAGGGATTGTCGGAGAACATTCGAGTGATCAGCGTGCTCGGCCAGTTCCTCGAGCATGCCCGGATCTACTACTTCCGAAATGCGGGGGACGAGGAATACTGGATCGGTTCGGCGGACGCGATGCAGCGGAATCTCAAGAATCGGGTCGAGCTCCTCGCGCCAGTGGAAGATGCGGGGCTGCAGCTGGTCCTGCGCTCAATTCTGGACACGCAGCTCGCGGACCGACGGCAGGCGTGGGTGATGAAGCCCGACGGGAGCTACGAGCAACTGCTTCCCATGGCCGTCGAGGAAGAAGTCGGGTGCCACGAGAAATTCATCGAGGCCGCCCACGCGAGGAACTTCGAGGCAACCCGCCTGAGGCGCAGAAAACCCCTTACTCCGGGTCGCGGCTGGACCTGACGATCTCCGTCTCCCGGTCGAACGCCGACTCGAAGAGTCCGGCCTTCCGGTTCGCATCCCAGAGATCGACCTCGGGATTCGAGTCCGCCACGACTTCGATGCGGACCGTGTCGTCGTCTGCCTCCACGTTCAGCGTTCTTGCTGCCTGACCATGCGTACGGTCGAGCCCGTCGGCGATGCGCAGGATTCCGGCCAGCTTGCGGACCCGTCGCCGGTCGTCCGGGCTGAGTCGTCCGAACTCGGGGTGTGATTTCTTGGGGTGTGCCCGACGGTGGTAGCGCGCCAGGAGCGCGATCAGCTCGATTTCCCGTCCGGTGAACCCGGGTAGCCCGCTGTGGCTGATGATGTGGTACGAGTGCTTGTGGTGCTTCGGGTGACCGATCAGGTAGCCCACATCGTGCAGCAGGGCGGCGGCGACCAGGAGCTCGCGGTCGGCTGGATCCAGGTCGAACCTTTCCTGGAGAGCATCGAACAGCTGCCCGGCCAGCCTGGCGACCTGCTCGCAGTGGGGCTCGTTGGTATGACACTTCCGGCCGAACGACCGCACCCAGTCGAGCCGGTTCTCGTGTAACGGCACGTCCGGCACCTCTGGGAAGCGGCGCCCGATCATCTCGAGCAGAACACCATCCCGGATCCCCCTCTCGTTCACGATGATCCGCTGCACGCCAAGCACCCTGGCCAGCCGCTCGACTGCTGCGGCTCCGGCCAGGATGATGTCGGCCCGCTCCGGATTGAGCCCACCGATCTGCTTGCGCTGCTTGAGGGGTGTCTCTCTGAGCCGGTCCAACAGGTGCACGAGATCCGCCTGGCTCAGGACATATCCGTGGGTCGTTCCAACCTCGCCATGGCGCTCGTACTGCGACATCGCGGCAAGCGCCGAAAACGTCCCGCCGCTGCCGATCATCGTCGGAGTCGTGAAACTCGGCTTGCCCAGGTGATCGCGAATCTCGCGCCGGATCCCCCGGCGCAGCGCCTTCCAGTCATCCCGCTCGACGGGATCCGAGTGCACGTACAGTTCGGTCAGTCGGACCGCGCCGAGGGCCAGGGAGTGGACATCTTCGATCACGGTGCCGGCGACGAGCACCACTTCCATGCTGCCGCCCCCGATATCCACGATGGACGTGGGTCCCTCGTCGAGCCGGAAGTGCTGAAGGACGCTTCGGAACGCGAGCTGTGCCTCCTCCTCGGCGGGAATGACCTCGATCTCGACGCCGAACCGATCGCGCGCGGCCTGGACGAATTCGTCCCCGTTCTCGGCCTCCCGGATCGCACTCGTGGCGATCACCCGCATCTCGTCGACTTCGTTCCCGTCGGCGATGGCCTTCATCGTGCCCAGCGCTTCCAGCGAGCGCTCGAACGACTTGTCACCGATCCGCCCGGTCTCGTACAGACCCTCGCCGAGTCGGGTCTGGGCCCGCTCATCGTCGAGGATGGCGTAGGTGGCCGGGCTCTCGACTTCTGCGATGATCATGCGCATGGAGTTCGTGCCGACGTCGATCGCGGCGAGTCGGGGAGGGCGGTCGAATCTGTCCATGCATTCAACCTAGAAGCGATGCCCGGGTGCGGGAAGCGTGGATTTGGTGGTCGATAGCTCACCGGGCGATTATGTTCGACCGACCAATACAATTCCTTCAGCATTCAATCGGCCCGGAAGTCAGGCCCGACAGGACCGAGGATATACAGCGGATGGCGACGACACCTGATCGAATGATGGACCGGGCGGCGGCAGAGAGCTTCGGACTGGAGACCGCGGATCTGCTTTCGATGTACCGCACGATGGTCACATCGCGGCGCATTGACGACCGCGAACTGCTGATGAAGCGCCAGCAGAAGATCTTCTTTCAGATCAGCGGCGCGGGACACGAGGCCGTCCTGACGGCCGCCGGAATGGCCCTGCGGGCGGGACAGGACTGGTTCTTCGGTTACTACCGGGACCGGGCGCTGTGCCTGCAGCTCGGCGTGACGCCATACGAGATGTTCCTGCAGGGTGTCGGCGCCGCGGAGGACCCGGCGAGCGGCGGTCGGCAGATGCCATCGCATTGGGGGCACAAGGACTGGAACATCGTTTCGGTATCGAGCCCGACCGGCACGCAGTTCCTGCAGGCCGTGGGCTGTGCCGAGGCCGGCGTGCGGGCCGCGAAGCTGAATCTCGGGGACGAAATCCGCTTCGACGATGATGAAGTCGTGCTGGTCACGACGGGCGACGGCACGACCTCCGAGGGCGAGTTCTGGGAGTCTCTCAACACCGCCAGCAATCTCAAGCTTCCCGTGATCTACCTGGTCGAGGACAACGGCTACGCGATCTCGGTCCCC
>JBDGUY010000209.1:0-3526 GCA_039585935.1 Gemmatimonadota bacterium | reverse complement strand
AATCTGTGAGGGTAGGTTCATGGTCTTCCAGCGCACCCCCGCCTGGGGGGGGGCGACGGCCCTTCGCTGGGATGTAGTCCGGAGAGGGTGTGTGGTGCGGAATGTGGTGTACTGAGAACGATTCAGAGGGGTCAACACGGACCACGAGGGAAGGCATTCTCACGCAATAGGCCGGCATTCAGACGTGCGCGGACCACCAGGGACTATGACGGATTGACCCAACAGGTCTTGAAAACCGGCGTCCGCAAGGACTTCAGGGTTCGAATCCCTGCCCCTCCGTTCCACCCCATCCCCAGGGATTCTTCACCCGACGGTTAGTCCTCGCTTCGCTCGGAATGTCTCGCTGCGCTCGACGGCGAATCCCTGCCCCTCCGCTTTTCCTCCCAATGACTTACGGACTTGCGATCTGCCAGGTGCGAATCGGTCGAGGGTGAACGTACCCCAAAATGCACCCTGGACGTTACCACTGCGCACCCCTGGGGGTGGCACCCCACTTGGCAATCACCCCCCGGCCCCTCCTCGATTATGGGTTCCCTACGCTCGGAAATAATACCGGCCAACCCGACCGGGGCTCTTTCACGTCCGTCTGGGGCGTGTCGCGGCGGGACGGGCGTTCTAAACCGCTCTCACCTATATTGAATCTATCTCCCTCGTTCCACCGGAGGATTGTATGGCTGACCTCCTGGAACGACTTAAGAGCACCTTCGCCGGTCGCTATGCCGTCGAATCAGAGATCGGCCGAGGCGGGATGGCCACGGTGTTCTTGGCCGAGGACCTGAAGCACCGCCGCAAGGTCGCGATCAAAGTCCTACATCCGGAGCTCACCGTCACGCTGGCCGCCGAACGCTTTCTCAACGAGATCGAGATCGCCGCCGGTCTGAACCACCCGCACATCCTCATGCTGATCGACTCCGGCGAGGTGGATGGCCTGCTGTACTACGTCATGCCATACGTGCCGGGAGAGTCGCTGCGCCACCGGCTGGAGAGAGAAGGACAGCTCCCGGTGGAGGAAGCGGTACGCATCGCCGTGGAGGTGGCCGACGGACTCCAGTATGCCCACGAGCAGGGGGTGATTCACCGGGACGTGAAGCCGGGCAACATCCTGCTCTCCAGCAAACACGCGGTGATCACCGACTTCGGGATTGCCCGGGCCATCACCGTGGCGCAGGGCTCACGGGTCACCAGCACGGGACTCGGAGTGGGTACGCCGCTGTATGCGAGCCCGGAGCAGGTGATGGGGGCGGAGACGCTGGACGGGCGCACGGACGTCTACTCGCTGGGCTGCGTGCTGTACGAGATGCTGTCGGGCGAGGTGCCGTTGGCCGCTTCCACACCGCAGGCCGTACAGGCCCGACGCATGTCCGAGACGCCCGGGCCGATCCATGCGATGCGTGACACGGTTCCCCTGCTCCTCGACCAGGTGATCGGCAAGGCGTTGGCGCGGCTGCCCGCGGACCGGTGGGAGACTGCCGAGAAGTTCGGCCAGGCGCTCATGACCGCGACCATGGACGCGACGCCAGTGGCGAAGCTGGATCTGGCCTCGACTCCGGGGCTCGAGGCTGCGGTGGCGCGTAACAGGCGGAAGCCGGCGCGGTGGGCGATGGCCGTCGCGGTGGTCGCCATTGCAGCGATCGGGACGTGGTTGCTCGTTCAGCAGGCGGCCCTCGTGTCAGAGGGTGGTGACCAGCCGGGCATACCATCGGACGGTGCGGCATTCATCGAGACGAAGCTGGACCTGGAAGGAACATTCGGTTGGCTCCTTCAAAACGCTCAGGGGTCGTTCGCCATCTCACCCAACGGACGCGAACTCGCCTACTGCTCCCGTGACGAATCGAATGTCCGACGACTGTGGCTCGCGGACCTTTCCGAACCCGCTAGCGACCATAGGGTGCTGGCGACCGGAACTGGCTGTAGCCGGGTGCGGTGGACTCCTTCCGGAAAACGCGTCGTCTTTGCCGGCGTGATCGATAGCAGGTCGGACGGGCACTACGCAGTATCCCGTCTCGGTGGCACTGTGGCTCCGCTGACGGACTGTCAGTGGCGCAATGAGGAGTACACGTTCGAACCCAGTTTCGTACAGTTGTCCCCCGATGAATCGCGTATCCTGTTCAGCGCCCAGCCGCGCAAGGACCTTCGGATTCTGCCCGCCGGATCGTGCGACTTCGCGGGCGGGGACTCGATCCTCGTCGCGGGAGACTACGGTTTCCTTTTCGCCCTTTCGTGGTCCCCGCAAGCCGACCGTATTCTCCTTACCACTGCCAAGAGAGGAGGCAGGACGCTGCTGACGATCGGAACCGACAGGGGAGAGCAGGTGACGCTGACGACTGACGGAGGACTGTGGCCCACCTGGTGGGCACCGTCAGGCCGGGCAGTCTACTACACGCGCTCCGACGCGTACGGGAGGTCACCGGATTTCACACGGGGGAGTCTCCAGGTGATGCAGCTCCCGTTGAACCGCTCAGGCCGACCCGAGGGAGACCCAGAGCCCGTCCCCTACTTCCGGGAACACCTCGTCGACTGGTACAGCATGAGCGCGGATGGGACCAGAGCCGTCGTCGCACGGAAGACCGATCTATACCGTCTCGTAAGCGTTGCCCCTGGATCAGACGACGAGCCGTCGGAAGCAACAACGGTATCGCTCACCGATCCGATTGCTGGGGAGACGTTGCTGCCGTTCACATGGCCCAATCCCAGAGGCGCAAAGGGCGTCGACGTCTCGAGTGATGGCCGCTGGATCGCATACCCGCAGGCGGTCACCGGGGGGAGTGACCTGTTCAAGGCTCCGCTTGATGGCGGCGAGGCCCAACGTCTGACTCGTTCTTCGCACGTATACGGCGGCATCTGGTCCCCTGACAACCAATACCTGGCCTACTTTGCGCCATCGCGTGACACCGTACGGCTATGGCTGGTGACGGCCGATGGAAGGAGCACGGGATACGTGCGAGATGTCATTCCGAACCAGTTGTATGGAATGGCATGGCAAGGGACTGAGCTCCTGTACATGCGAGGTGACTTCCAACTCGAGTCCCTGAGAAACTTCGATATCGAGTTCGGACAGTGGTCGGGAAAGGAGTGGCGGCCCGTTGCCGCAGCGGAGGGTGAGATTCCTACTGGCACCTTCCGCGTCTCGGCCGAGCGCCACCAGCTTCTTCCCGATGCCCAGATATTTCGGGGCCAACAGCAAGGAGCATCTGACAGTCTTGACGTGACCGGCTATATGTTCGGCTTTCGTCTGGGACCGAACGGCGGAAGAGCAGTGTTCAGTTGGGTCCGGCACACCGGGCCGGAACCGTTGGGCAGTTGGTGGTGGCTGGTCTCGCTGAGGGACTCAACAAACGGTCCTCTCACACCGGTCATCCGGGGCGAGGGTCCCGTCGGCTGGACGCGAGACGGAAGCTCTCTTTACTGGCGCATTGACCGGGGTGTCTACTTGTGGCCTCTGGACGGCGAGAAAGAACTCCTGATGACGCTGCCCGAGAACCTGCACGGATGTCTGCCTCGTCCTGACGCGGAAACGCCGGAGTTT
>JBDGUY010000208.1:0-3555 GCA_039585935.1 Gemmatimonadota bacterium | reverse complement strand
AACATCGACGCGCCGAGCAGCATCGCCCCTACCGTGGACATGAGGTTCATGGCTTCGAAGCCCAGGCCCGCTTCATAGGTGAAGGTACGCCTCGGCATGCCATGCAGCCCCAGGAAATGCTGCGGGAAGAACGTGAGGTTGAACGAAACCAGCATCGTCCAGAAGTGCAGCTTGCCGAGCCGCTCGCTCATCATCCGTCCGGTGATCTTCGGGAACCAGTAGTACATGCCCGCAAACAGGGCGAACATCACCCCGCCGAACAGCACGTAGTGGATATGGGCCACGATGAAGTACGTATCCGTCTGCTGCAGATCAGCGGCGGCGGAGGCATGCATCACGCCGCTGAGCCCGCCGATGATGAACATGGCGATGAAGCCCAGCGCGAAGTACAGCGGCGTTCGAAGGCGCAGAGATCCACCCCACAGTGTCGCGATCCAGTTGAAGATCTTCACCCCCGTGGGAATCGCGATCAGCATGGTGGTAGCCGAGAACACGGTGTTCGCCACCGGACCGAGGCCCACGGAAAACATGTGATGCGCCCACACTCCGAAGCCCAGGAAGGCGATCAGGATCCCCGAGTACACGACAAACGCATAGCCGAACAGAGGCTTCCTCGAGAACACGGGGATGACCTCGGATACGATTCCGAGCCCCGGGAGCAGGAGGATGTAGACCTCCGGGTGTCCGAAGATCCAGAACAGGTGCTGCCACAGAAGAACGTCACCGCCCGCCATCGGATTGAAGAACAACGTGCCGAACATGCGGTCGAACATCAGGAGCACGAGCCCGACGGTGATGGCCGGGAAGGCCATAACGAGAAGGAACGACGTGATTAACGTCATCCAGGTGAACAGAGGCATGCGCATGAGCGTCATGCCCTCGCACCGCAGATTGATGATGGTCACGATGAAGTTGAGCGCGGCGGCGATCGACGAAACGCCGAGGACCAGGAGCCCGATCACCCAGAAGTCCACCCGCATACCGGGCGAATACTGGGTCGACGTCAGGTTGGCGTAGCCGAACCAGCCGGCGTCCGGTGCTCCTCCGAACAGGAAACTGGCGTTCATGAACAACGCGCCCAGGAAGAATACCCAGAAACTGAAGGCGTTCAAGCGCGGAAATGCGACGTCCCGTGCGCCGATCTGAAGGGGGACGATAAAGTTGAAGAAGGCGGCGCTAAGGGGCATGATCGCCAGAAACACCATCGTGGTGCCGTGCATGGTGAAGAGCTGGTTGTACAGGTCCGGGTCGATCAGCGTGTTCTCCGCTGATCCGAGCTGGAGCCGGATCAGCAGGGCTTCGAGTCCACCGACCAGGAAGAAGAAGAAGGCGCTCACTCCGTACATCACGCCGATCCGCTTGTGATCGACCGTGGTGATCCAGCTGAGGAGTCCACCCGTATAGGTGCCTTCGTGCGCGTGACTCGCGCTACCGGCCGGACTCTCTGACCTGACTGCCATGTATTCCCCTGTGCTCCTGGTATTCTCGAATCGTACTCGCCAGCCGACGCGGCCCTATTTCAGGCTCTGCAGATACTCCACGATGCGGCCCACGGTCTCGTCATCCAGCTCCGGTACGATCATCAGCGACCCCGGCTTGACTCCCCGCGAGTCCTTGATCCAGCGTTCCATGTTCTCGGGCGTGTTGTCGAGGATGCCCCCTGCGATTCTTCTGCGACTTCCGATGTGCGTGAGGTCCGGCCCGATGATCCCCTGCGCCACAGTGCCACGAACCGTGTGACAAGCTATGCAACCGCCCCTCATGAATGCCTGTGTGCCTTCTGCAAACGAAACCGAATCCGTCGCCACGGCCTCGGCGCGCTGTCCCTCGACCCACGCCTGGAAATCCGCAGGAGACTCGGCCACGAGTTCCATCTTCATGAGCGCGTGTGAGAGGCCGCAGAACTCGGCGCACTGGCCAAGATACAGTCCCGCCGAATCCGCGGTGAACCAGATCTGCGTCTCGTGCCCGGGGATCACGTCCCGCTTTCCACCGAGTCTGGGGAACCAGAAGCTGTGGATTACATCCGCGGAGGTGAGTCGGACGTCAATCTGCTGACCGACCGGAATGTGCAGTTCGTTGGCCGTTACGATACCGAGGTCGGGATATCGGAACTCCCACCACCACTGGTGGCCCACCGCCTCGACTACCAGCGACTCTCCACGCGCCGGGCGGTCAACATCCCATATTGTCTTGATCGTCGGAATCGCTATGAGTACGAGTACGATAGCCGGCGCCAGGGTCCACGAGATCTCGAGAAGGGTGTTGCCGTGAGTAGCTTTCGGCTCCGGCCCCCCCGGCCGCTCGCGGAAGCGCAGTATCGCGACGATCAGGGCTCCCTCGACCAGGACGAACACCACGACTGCCCAGAAGAGGATTCCGTCGAACAGGTCCTGGAGCTTCCAGGCAAAGTCCGATGCCGGATCGAGCGCAGACTGCGGGAAGGGTCCCCCACAAGCCCCCAGCGAAAGTATCGCCAGTGTCAGTAGTGCCACGACCCACGGCGTCCTCCGTGGCACAGTTGGTCCTCTGCCGCGTCTCACGTTGTTCGTATGTCCTCTTGAGTTGGCCTCGAATGCCCGTACCCCGGATGGAGCCCGCGACCCTTTATAGACGCAGGAATCCCGTCAGTCAAGGCCGCGCCCGCTCCGCGACTCCCCCGGGAACGACTGGAGAGTCGACAGGCGGCGTATCCTCGATCAGAACCGTGCCACTCAGTGCCTGAAGGTCCTGCGTCCAGTGAAGACCATTGAGATGCCGTGCTCGTCGGCTGCGGAAATCGCCTCCGCGTCCCGTTTGGAGCCGCCGGGCTGAATGATGGCCGTGACCCCGGCCTCCGCGGCCGCGTCCACGCCGTCACGGAACGGAAAGAACGCGTCAGAAGCCAGGACGAGCCTCTCGAGGTCGAATCCGGCCGCGGTCGCCTTATGGGCGGCAAGGTGCGCGGCGTCGACGCGACTCATCTGACCGGCCCCGATTCCCACCGCGGCTCCATCCCTTGCAAGCAGGATGGCGTTCGACTTGACGGACTGTACTGCTGCCCAGGCAAACGCCAGGTCCCCCCACTCGCCATCGGAGGGCGTCCGCGTTGTGGCCACCGTCGCGCCGGATGTGCGCAGCTCGAACGGACGAGCCGGAACGGGAGAGCCCTGCACCAGCACGCCGCCGATGACCCCGCGCAGGTCCAGCCCCGGGACCAGGTGACCGGAATGACCGGCAAACCGACTATCGTCGCCGGGTTCCAGGATCCGGATATTCTGCTTCTGCTGCAGGATCTTAAGAGCGGGGGGAGCGTAGCCCGGTGCCACGAGACACTCGACGAACAGCGCCGTGAGCTCTTCCGCCACCACCTCGGTTACAGGCTCACTGAAGACCACCGTCGAACCGAACGCGGACACCGGATCGCATGCCAGGGCCTTTCGGTATGCCTCGGCTGGAGAGCGCCCGACCGCGATGCCGCACGGTGTCGTGTGCTTCAGGATCGCGCACGCCGAGCGCTCCCCTCCCAGAAAAGGAGCGATCGCCAGGAGCGCACCATCGAGATCGAGAATGTTG
>JBDGUY010000207.1:0-3602 GCA_039585935.1 Gemmatimonadota bacterium | reverse complement strand
CGGACGCAGACCACGGCGTTCGCCCCCATCGTCTCGGCCTCAGCGATCATCCGGTCGATCGCCTGCTCACGGGACTCGGCCATCATCTTGGTGTATTCCGTGATCTCGCCGCCGACCAGGTTTCGCAGGCCGGCGGTGATGTCCTTTCCGACGTGACGCGCGCGAATCGTGTTCCCGCGCACGAGTCCGTGCGAGCTGACGATCCTGTAGCCGGGGATCCCGGCTGAAGGTGTGATCATCATCGTACGATGTCCTTGTAGGGGTCGGTCTTCTTCACGAACAGGCGCTGGCGAAGCACGGACACGAGAAGAATCACGAGTCCAAGACTGCCTGCCAGGATACCGGCCTTGATGAGCTGCGGCATTTCGGTATCGGCGATCAGCTCGGTGACGAACTGCCACGTGATCCAGCCGCCTAGAACGATGACACTGAACGACACGAGAATCCAGCCGATTCCCCGCTCCATGCGGCTGTACGCGCTGTTCCAGTAGCCATCCCACAGTTCTTCGGGGGGATTTCTGAGCTTCATGTCCGCCGTCACCTCCTTCAGGCGCCCGAGTCGTTCCCGCTCGGCGCGCAGGACAGGGTCGTCCGCCAGAAGGAGATCCAGCTCGCGCTGCTCCCCAGGCGTCAGATCCTCATCGAGCGCCCGCATCAGCAGTTCGCGGGTCCGATCGAGCCGGTCCTTCGTCTGGTCGTCGTTCACAGATCATCTCCCAGCGCCGCTGCGAGTCCGTTTCGTGCAGCGTAGAGTCTGGACATCACGGTTCCCTCCGGGACCTCCAGCAAGTCCGCGATCTCCCGGTATCGCAATCCCTCGAATTCCCTGAGTACGAGAACCTCGCGCTGGACCGGTGGCAGAGATTCGATCGCGGTTGCCAGTCGCCGGCGCAGTTCGTCCCGCTCGGCTGCGCGCGCCGGATTCGATCGCGAGGCCCTGTCACGTGCCTCGTCCTGGAGCCATGCCCCGGCCTCCACGAGCTTCTCCCGTCGGTTGCGTCCGTCACGCAGGTGATTCAGGCACAGCCGCCTGAGGATTCCGTACAGCCAGGGATAGAACGGCCGCTCCGGGTCCAGTCGCGAACTCGCCCTCAGCGCCCTGGTGAAGGCCTCCTGTGACAGGTCGAGCGCGTCGTCGTGCGACCCGACGAGCCCCAGACAGGCGAAGTAGGCGCGGCGCATGTGCCGGCGCACGAGTTCACCGAACGCATGGGCGTCCCCGTCTCGTGCGCGGGACATCAGCGTGGCTTCGGTCAACTCCGCCCTCTCGGCGTCCAGGGAGGCCTCCCGTTCGATTTGCGGCAGCAGCGTTTGGCTGTCGCGGCTACGTACAGAGGTACACGTGAGTGCGGGGAATATTCGATCGCTGACCGTCGGGCGACAGGACGAGCCCTGATAGTTGTTTGCACCCGGGTCCGCTGAGAGGCATCTTTGCGGGCGCCCCACACGCAGGTATTAACTGTGCCCAACGGGGTACTCACCCCCCACCCCCACAGCACCGTGACGGACGTTCATCCGGGATCGAGCCTGACTCGCCAGAGGCGTGACCGATGACGCGGACCCAGCGTACAGAGGGATTCTCCAGGCTCTGTCTCCTGGTGGTGACAGGACTGCTCGCGATCCCGACGGAGACCGGCGTCCTCTCCTCCCAGGAGAAGCGACTCCCACAGCAGGTGACCCGCTCGACGATCGGCCTGTACTCGGCGCCCACGGTGCGGCTCAGTGGAAATCGAGTCGAGTGTGGAATCACGAACAGGGGAGCCATCTGCGCGAATGTGTTCGGCAGCCCGACCGGCGGCGGCGGCAATTGGCCGGCCGGAACTCCGGACGGCTACATCTTCGCGTCCGGTCTCCAGGTCGCGGGAATTTACAGTCCGGCGGCCGGTCCGTGGGCGAGCGACACGGTGGGGGCGTACTTGTTCGACCCATCGGGAACGGTGCCCCACGCATCGGCTCTGACCGACATCTTTGATTCCACGGACCCGGAAGACGTGGCGAGCTGGCCGGACGCCGCGTTCATCACGAATGATCTGTACGATCCCGCATATTCGGGCCAACCGGCGATATCCGAGCAGGACACCTGGGTACGCTACTGGGACGGGAACCCGGTACAGGTATACGGCCGGCAGCACCCGATGGGGGTCGAGGTCACCCAGCGGACGCACGCATGGAACTACCCGCATGGAAACGCGGATATTCTCTATTTCGTGCTCGAGCTCCGCAACGTGACGCACGAGCCGGCGTTCCAGCTCCCGAACGAGCTCGCGTTCTTCGCCGGGGAAGACTCCCTGCCGGACGAGGGCTGGCCGATCGAGGAATTCTACGTCGGCTACTACGCCGATCCCGATGTCGCCGACGCCGGCAGCAACCTGGCGACCGCGGTATTCCCATTCAACCTCGGTCTGGCCTACCACGGCGGCTTCGACGCGCCGCGATTCGAGTATCCACCAGACATCTTCCACCCGCCGTTCTTCACGAGTGCACCGGGAATAGTGGCCATGGTCCTGGTGAAGACCCCGGCGGAAGATGACGGTGAGCGGGGATTGACGCTCTTCACGGGCTACCTGGGAGCGGGCCCACCTGGCCCAATTTTCCCCGAGGAGGGAAGCCCGGTGCGGCTGTGGGGCACCCTGTCGGGGAAGTCCGACGCGCCGTCCAGCGTCACCCCGCAGGTCAACACCGGAGAGCCGGCCACGATGGAGCGCTCCGTCGGACTGGTCTACAACTCACCGCATGATGCGAGAACGATGACCGCCACGGGGCCATTCCGAATGGCTGCCGGGGAGTCGGTGACCGTCGTACTCGCGGTCGTGTTCGCGGCGACGGTCGAAACGATGCCGGACGGGTCGCCCAGCGGTATCCGAGGAAACAGCCCTTCCAACGCGAATCCGCCCGGGACGCCCTCGTTTCACCCGGGGTTCGGCAGCAGCAGAGGGTGCGATCCGGCCGGCCTGAACTGCACGGTGTCCGCAACGGCGGAAGACAACCCGGTGAAGTCGATCGAGATGGGGGCCGGATGGGTGTCGTATTCCGGGCCGGCGCCCTCGGGACGCTCCGGCGGCGCTCTCGAAGGTCCGGAGAACCGGCTTCCGCTGCACGATGAGGCCGGTCGATCGTACTTCGAACTGGTTCCAGGAAGTCTCCTGTGGAAGGCCCTGCTCGCGAGGGAATTGGTTGCGAGTGGATTTGGCCTGATTCCTGGGCCGCCCTTGCCACCTCCGTTCAACCTGATTCCGGGCGACGGAACCGTGACCGTCGAATGGTGGCCGAGCCCGACTGAGGAGAACGGCGACCCGTTCTGGGAAGTGGCCTCTGACGACCGAAGCCCGTTCTACAATCCGAACTACCGCAGGTACGACGTCCAGCTGTACCGGATCTGGCGCCAGGCAGGCGGCGAGCCAGATCCGACACCCATCGCCACTTTCGTCGTGCCTGACCGTCCGTTCATCGATCTGACCTGCGAGACCGTCGAACCGGCGGAGGAGCTCGGGACTCTTCGCGTCGACAGTGCAGGCGACACGGTCGCGGTCAGCGGATACTCCGTGGGAGAGGTCTGCGCACTCGGCGATTCTCCGGTCGCGAGGACCGATGAGGTCGTGTTC
>JBDGUY010000206.1:0-3610 GCA_039585935.1 Gemmatimonadota bacterium | reverse complement strand
CCAGCTCGAAGCTCGTGCGCACCGTGTCCGAGGCGACGACGGTGATGCTGCGGGGGTTGTCGCCGGCCACGACGCAATTGAGCGGAACGTCTCTCAGCCTGACGACGTGAGGAACGGCGGAGACGGCTGGAAACACGATGGTCTCGCCGGGCCTGATCGATGAGGCGAACAGCCCGCCGTCCACCGTGACCGTAACCGCGCGTGCTGGTGGTTCGCCGGCCGCTAGGACGAGCTCGACCGCCAGGCTTCCGACCTCCTGGCGACCCGCCACCCGGATGATGCCTCTCGGCGCCGTGACGCTCGAGTTGATCTGATCCTCGTAAACCCACGTCCCCGGTCCGTTCGGAACGAATCGGTAGCGGTCGCTGTTGCGCAGTGTATCACTGCGGATCACGACGCCGCCATCGGGAGCTTCCACCGAGCGGAGCAGGTGGCTCTGTACATCCCGGTTGAGCCACTCGACCGTGTCGCCGGCCACCACATCGACGGTGTCACCGCCGAGCGGCCCCACGAACCGGTCCGAGAGAATCTGGATCTGGACCGCGGTCACCAGCAGCTCGAAATCCGAACCGTACACGGACGAGCCGCCGAGGGTGGCCTGGATTTCGATGGGACCAAGGACCGAGCCCGCAGTCACGAGAATCTCGGACGCGCCCGTCGAGTCCGTGAGGTCGGAGGTAGTGGACAGGGTAGCTACGCCCCGTGTCAGCTCCCAGCTCACGGCCACATCCGGCACGCCGAAGCCACGGCCGTCCGTGGCGAGGATGCGCAGTGGCTCCCGGAACGTCTCGAGCGTGCTGCCGGTCTGCTCGTCCCCGCTCAGGATGTTGAACGCTGAGACGAGCGAATCCTGTGAGCCGTTCCCTCCCCCGCCACCTCCGGTACCGAGCAGCGGCGGGTTGTCTTCGTCGCACGCAGTCTGGAAGAGTCCAACGCACAGGACGAGCAAGGCGAGCCGGGACAGCGCCTTCAAGCGGTGTCCCGGCGCGAAAGCCCTGGATCGGTCGGCGTGGGAAGCTTCGAGTCTCATGGGGCAGGATGCTCGCATGCGGTTCGACCGAGCGCAACCGTCCGCATGCTCGAAGTCCCCCGTATCAGGCGTGACGGATCCTGCGTCAGTGATCCCGACCGACGTGACGAACCGCGTAGTCATACGAGTGAGTGGCCAGGCTCTCGGCTACCCGCAACGCGGCGCGCGCGGCATATCCGACGATTACGTCGAAGCCCCGTGCCCACAGGCGGAAGACCGGGCGGCCGACAACGAAGCCGATCAATCCACCAGTAGCGAGCAGGAAGAGCGCGGGGACCGCCCACGCGGCGACGATGATGGGGAGCCCGATGAGCGACAGCACAGGCACCTCCTTTGCAGCGACGACGTCCTTGCCCCCGGCGAGCGCCGGAGACCCCTTGAAGATATGGGTGAGACCGGCCGCCCGCGAACTTCGGTCGCGGGCCGCCGGTCTCACCCTGTCAGCACCATCAGTTGCCGACCGGCAGTCCGTACAGAAGTCGGAAGTACCACGTTCGATTGTGCGAAGAACTCAAGTTCTTGAACGTGTCCGACAGACCGTAGTTGTAGCGAATGTCGAATCCGAAGATGCTCCCGTTCGGGTTGACGCGTGCGACCAGGAGTCCGAACGGCCATGACCACTCGGTGCTGTTCGCATTGTCGCAGTCGAAGTTGATCGATCCGAACGAGTCACTGGAATTGCAGCTCAGCTTGAATGCGATTCCGATTCCCGTGTAGAATCGCGCGCGCCAGTCTCCGTTACCGGTGGGCATCGACGCTCCGAAGGTCAGCGGAATCTCCAGGTAGTCCATGCGCACCGGGTCACCACCCTTCTGTGTCCACAGTGCCTCGAGCGAGACTACGGTCTGCCGCGATGCCCGGAAAGCGGCGAACAGGCCTGCCGTCCCACCCCAGCGAGACGCGGTGTTGATCGTGCAGCAGATGTCACTGGTCGTCGCACCACCGATCGCTCCGACGAGTGTCTTGGCCCGCTGTGCGTGCCCTGGCCCGGCGGTCGCCAGGATCGTAACAGCCACGAGCATGAAAGACTGAGTCAGGCGCTTCACCTGTTGCTCCTTGCTGAACCTGTGAGGTTTCCGGACGAATCAGGTCGACGATCGGGCCGGGTCGTCGGTCTGAAATCTGTCACCTTCTGGCCGCGGGCGCACGTGGCCGGGGCACTCGCGGCGCCGGGCGGGTATGAACTCGTCGCTTCATTCCCGGCGGACGGCCGGGCTATCGGGGAATGCAACCGGTGAGGATTCGCGTGGACTGGTCTCAGAGCAGGAAGCTGCTTGTCCTTCTCGTCGTCGGTGTCGGAATCGGGGCGTACCTGATGTACGGACTGACGCGCGAACCTGACGTGCACGGATTGTGGGCCACCGCGGGCTGCGGGGGACTCATCAGCGAGCTGTTGCCCCGCAACGATCCGCTGGCGGTCGATATCGGACCCGAAGAGCTCACCCTGTACGGGAAGCGCAGCGACCGGAGCTTCCGGCTTCTCGAAACGCGGCGCGAAAAGCTCGATTCCTGGGTGATCTTCGTGATCGACGGGTCGGGTGAGACGATGGACTGGCGGCTCGAGCCCGGAACGCTGCTCGAGTACGACGGGGGGGAGTGTCGGGTCACCCGGATCGATTGGCGGACCGCATGCGATGCGATCTTCGCGCCGCGGGCAGCCGGGGGCGGACCGGAGGTACCGGCCCACTGCACAACTGGTTCAACTCCCGCCACCGGGAGTTGACCACAGAATCAGCGGTCGTTCTGCTGGGCCGGCTTCAGCGTCTGCAACGTATCCGCGAGCATCACGGCGAACCGCTCGAGCACATCACTCATCGCCGCGACTTCGGCTTCGACGGACGCTCCCGTGCCGGGTGCACGCACCACGGAACGAGCTCCAACCCGGGTCGGCTCGCGATCCGGGCCGAGCACCCGCCAGGTCACATCCAGGACTGCATCTCCAGTGGTATCTGTTTCGAACTGCGTCACGTAACCGGTGATGATCCACTGGGCCCGGGTGCTGGATCGCCATGGGTGGGCGTGTACCCGTGCCATCGGGAGCAGAGCATCCAGGTCCTCGGCCAGGACGCGTTCGAACCCCTCTGAGAGAGTCTCGGCCCAGCGCGCCGCCCCGACGGGCAGAAGCTCGTTGGGACCGAGTCGTCGAACGAACTGTGGACGGTCGAGGTAGCCGGGAATCGTGAATGGTCCAACTCCGACGTCGATCGATCCGGGTGGATTGTCCCATGCCTCATCCACCTGCGCGGCCTCGGAGGTGGACAGCACGTAGAACCGCGTCGGATCCTCCTTGGGCGACAAACAGCCCGCAAGCAGCACGCCCGTCCCCATCAGACCGACGGCCGGCCCGATCCGGGCTCCGATTCGCCTGTGGGTCATTGGTCATCCTCCTGGTAGTCTCTGCCCCGGAGAACCGCGGCTGGATTGCGATCGAGTGTCTCCGCGAGAGAGCGGAACGCCCGCATGGTAGCACTGATCTCGTACAGCGCTTCGTTCAGACGGGTAGACGTGACTCCCTCCGCAGCCAGGAGTGTCCTCGACTCCTCCAGCGTCTCCTTCAGGGCAACCATGGCGGAATCCGCC
>JBDGUY010000205.1:0-3618 GCA_039585935.1 Gemmatimonadota bacterium | reverse complement strand
GGACTGATCACCGCGCCCACACCGAGGATCGCAAGGACGTTGAAGATGTTGCTCCCGACCACCGTTCCGATCGCGACCTCGGTCCGCTTCTGGACCGCGGCCACGACGGTCGTCGCGAGCTCGGGCAGCGAGGTGCCGAACGCCAGGATCGTCAGGCCGATGAGGGTCTCATCCACCCCGAGGTACATCGCCATTTCGACCGACGCATCGACCACGAGGTGCGCCCCGACCGGCAGGCCGATGGCACCAATCACGATGAACAGCGCGATCATCCACGGGTTGGTCGGCAACCCGAGCGCCCATTCCAGGGGCGGCTTGACCTCTGATCCCCTGTACATCCGGGTCGCTTCACGCATCGTCATGAGCGTCACCCCGATCAGACAAGCGAGCAGAAACGCGCCCTCCACCCGGCCGAGGATGCCGTTCAGACTCAGCAGGACGAGGAGTACCGTGGCCGCGATCATCACGATGCTGTCGCGGCGCACCGAGTGCTCGCCGTAGGTGAGCGGATAGACGACCGCGGCTGCTCCCGCCACGAGCAGGACGTTGGCGATGTTGCTGCCGACCACGTTCCCGAACACGAGCCCCGGATACCCGGTGAGCGCCGCTTCGACCACGACCACGAGTTCCGGAAGCGAGGTCCCAAACGCGACTACGGTGAGGGCGATCACGATCGGCGAGACGTGATACCGGCGGGCCAGCGCAACCGCCCCACGCACCAGCACATCGCCGCCGAGCAGCAGGTACACGAGGCCGCCGGCGAGCTGGACGAACAGGAGCAGTTCCATCAGGCTTCCTGCGGGTCCTCGATCTGGCGGGCGATGGCGTACAGCAGTCCCGTGTCGGGATCCGGATAGGAATTCCAGCGCAGGTAGATCCACGCGCCATCGGCCCGGCGGAACCGGTTCAGGAACGAGATCGTCGGAACTCCCCGGGCCAGCTTGTCGATCTCGTTCTGCGTGGCTTCGACATCATCCGGGTGTACGAGATCCAGGAACGGCTTGCTCACGAGCTGTTCCTCGGTCCAGCCCAGGGCCCTGGTGAACGCCGGGTTGGTGCGCTTGAAGTATCCGTCGGTGCCCGCGATACACAGCAGGTCGAGTGACACATCGAAGAACTTGTGGTACTCGTGCAGCTCCGCCATGCGGACCTGGAGCTCGGCGGCCATGTCGTTGAACGTGTGGGCAAGCAGGCCGATCTCGTCCTCTCGCGTCCTGTGCGCCCTCGCATCCAGGTCCCCTTCCCGGATCCGATTCGCCACCGCGGCCAGGTCGTGAATCGGCTTCGAGAGCCGAAAGCCCAGGAACACCGCGACGAGCAGGCCGATCCCGGCGAGGGACAGGGCCAGGGTATACAACCGCCCCCGGAAGTCTTCCATCGTCGTCTGCTTCTCGTTCGCGTCGAACTTCACGACCAGGCCCCAATCCGTCTGCGGCACGTATCGGGTCGCGGCCCAGACCTGCTCGCCCCGGTAGTCCCGCAGGCCTTCCGTGAAGACTCCCTCTTCGTTCGCGAGAGCGAGCAGGGCCGGATCGTCGTCGCCGTCGAGCAGGATCGCGCCGGACGCTCCACCGGCCGTTCCATCGATCGGGTGCCGCACCGCGTGCAGGGTTCGGGCGCCCGCGGAATCCGAGCTCACGACCATGAGCTCGCCCGACTCGCCGAGCCCCGAGGTATCCGACGTAAGATCGACGAGCCGATTCCCGTTCAGCAGCACGAACAGGTAGCCCACATGCTCGGAATCGAGCGTGAGCTGCGTAGAGTAGGCGACCCGAGGAACTCCGTGGTCGGTGACGTAGGCACCCAGGTAGCGGACGTCATCGGGCCTGTCCGGGAACGATTCGTCTTCCAGCGCGTCGAGCGTCGAGTCCGCTCGCAACCCGATCTGCACCACCAGCTGCTGGTCCGTGTCGAATACGGCCAGAGCGGCCACGCTCTTCACGGACGTCGCTGCGTCCCCGAGGATCCGCCCGATGCGCATGGCATCGCCAGAACTGCCCGTGGCGTTGTAGTCGCGCAGGCTGACGCGAAGCTGCGTCCGACTGGCGATCAGCTGGACGCGCTCCTGCCAGCCATCCACGATGCTCTCGAGCGCATCCTCGCCAGAGGCCGCCAGGCCTTCGAGCTGGTCCTGGGCGGCCTCGCTGATCATGGTGTCAGCAATATCGTCCATGACCATACCGAACGCCGCCAGACTGCCCAGCGTCACCGCGACGAGCGCGAACACGAGTTTGGTGCGGATATCCACGCCACGAGGATAGGAGATTTTCGGCGATCTGCCAACCTGTCGGTCCCCTTGCGCGTTCTTCCCGACCTTGGTTAGACCTTGGCCGATCGCCGAGGCGCTGGCCGACTTGCGAGGCTGCGGAACAACCGGCACTCAGAACGCGCAACCCTGGATTCGGGAGACAAACGCCTTTGCTGTTCAACTCGCTGACATTCGTCGTCTTCTTCGCGATCGTGCTCGCGCTGCACAACGCGCCGCTGCCGTGGAAGACGAAGAAGGTCAATCTCCTGATCGCCAGTTACCTGTTCTACGCGGCATGGAATCCCCCCTTCGTGCTGCTGCTGTGGCTGTCGACCGTGGTCGACTGGTGGGTGGCGCGGCGGATCTACGACACGGACCGCCAGTCGCGTCGCCGGGCTCTGCTCGGAGTCAGCCTCGCCGTCAATCTCGGCATGCTCGGCTACTTCAAGTACGGCGGGTTCCTGCTGGAGAACTGGGCCGCGCTGATGTCCACGATCGGGGTGGACTGGACAGCGCCGGGCTGGGACATCGTGCTGCCGGTAGGGATCTCGTTCTACACCTTCCAGACGCTGGCCTACTCGCTGGACGTGTACCTGCGCCGCGCGAAGCCCGCCGACTCCCTGCTCGACTTCGCGTTGTTTGTCACGTTCTTCCCGCAACTCGTTGCAGGACCGATTGTTCGACCGACACAGCTTATCCCTCAGTTCCAGACTCCGGTAAAGGCGAACCGGAACCAGCTGCTGTGGGGACTCGGCCTGATAACGCTCGGTCTGTTCGAGAAGATCGTGATCGCCGACGGCGCGCTCGCCCCGGCCGCGGATGCGGTATTCGGGGCCGACACGGCGGTACCGTTCACCGACGCCTGGCTGGGCACGCTGGCGTTCGCAGGGCAGATCTTCTCCGACTTCGCCGGCTACTCGACCGCGGCGATCGGGATCGCCCTGTGCCTCGGGTTTTCCCTGCCCGACAACTTCCGATTCCCGTACGCGGCGATCGGGTTCTCGGACTTCTGGCGCCGATGGCACATCTCGCTGTCGACCTGGCTGCGCGACTACCTGTACATCCCGCTCGGCGGCAACCGGAAGGGCTGGCACCGTACCCAGGTCAACCTGATGGTGACGATGCTGCTCGGGGGGCTGTGGCACGGCGCCTCATGGACGTTCGTGGTGTGGGGCGGCCTGCACGGGCTCTACCTCGGAGTCGAACGTTTCCTGAAGGGGCGATACGGCGGCGCTGCGTTCGCCAGGAGCTTCGGATTCAAGTTCGGCCTGGGTCTTCTCACCTATTTCCTCGTCAACCTGACCTGGGTGTTTTTCCGGGCCCAGGACTTCGGCACTGCCTGGAGCATGACCGCCGCGATGCTCGGCTTC